>JABWBZ010000160.1 GCA_013359335.1 bacterium | reverse complement strand
AAGGCGTTTCGTTGCTCGGCATCAGCGATGCCGCTGAAACCATTGGTATGCGTACCATCAGCGCCAAAGTTTCCTATCAAAAATTGGATGAAGAAGTTCCTTTTCCATGTATTGTCCACTGGAATCAGCAGCATTTTGTTGTTGTGTATGAAATCAAAAAGAACAAGGTCTATGTCGCCGATCCGGGACATGGCATTTTAACATACACTAAATCCGAGTTTTTAAACAGCTGGTTAAGCACCAAACATAATGGCACAGACGAAGGCATTGTTTTAATGCTCGAACCGGCGCCGGATTTTTATTTAAAAGAAGATGAATCTAAAATCAATAAGGCCAATTTCAGGTTCTTTATAGAATACCTTCGGCCACATAAAAAACTTATTGCCCAGATTTTTGTGAGCATGGCTACAGGCACTCTCTTAAGTTTGATATTTCCATTCTTAACGCAATCGATCGTCGATTTCGGAATCAATAACCAAAATATTGAATTCGTCTACACCATCCTTATAGCGCAAGTCATGCTTTTCATTGGACAGACTGCGGTAGAATTCATTCGGAGCTGGATATTCCTTCACATTGGCAGCCGTATCAATATTTCGATTATCTCTGATTTTTTGATCAAGCTCATGAAATTATCGGTTTCATTTTTTGATGCCAAAATGATAGGCGACATTCTCCAGAGAATCGGCGACAATCAACGCGTCCAAAACTTTCTGACTTCGACTACTTTGAGCACACTGTTTTCAATGCTCAATCTCGTGATTTTTGGTTTTGTTCTGGCTCTTTATAGCTTTCCTGTTTTTCTCATTTTCATGATTGGCAGCATTATCTCGACAACATGGATCTTCGTTTTTATGAAAAAACGGCGCGAATTAGACTACAAACGTTTTGGGCAGCTTTCGGTAAATCAAAGCAGGTTGATCCAATTGATCACCGGCATGCAGGAGATAAAACTGAATGGATGTGAGAAGCAAAAACGTTGGGAATGGGAAACCATTCAGGCTCAATTATTCAAAGTCAATATGAAAGCGCTGGCCCTGAATCAATATCAGGAAGGCGGTACGCTTTTCATTAACCAGTTTAAAAATATTATGATATCTTTTCTGTCAGCTAAAGAAGTCATCGACGGCAATATCACACTCGGGATGATGATGGCCATTCAATATATCATCGGCCAGCTCAATAGCCCCATAAGCCAGTTAATTAGTTTCTTTCAGGCTGCTCAAGATGCTAAAATAAGCCTTGAACGAATGGGAGAAATTCACGACAAAGATGACGAAGAGGATTTGAACGAAGAAAAATTAGCATTATTACCTGAATTCAAAAGTTTATTTATTAATAACGTTACGTTTCAATATGAAGGCCCTCATTCCGATGTTGTTTTGAAAAATCTTACTATGAAAATTCCTGAAGGTAAAATTACTGCTATCGTAGGTTCGAGCGGCAGCGGCAAAACAACTTTATTAAAGCTTTTACTAAAGTTTTATCCTCCGGTTAGCGGTGAAATTCGTTTAGGCGAAATCGATATTCAACACATTAGCAATCGCGCCTGGCGTGAAAAATGTGGGGTAGTTATGCAAGATGGCTTCATATTTTCCGATACCATTGCTAAAAATATCGCGTTGAGCGACAATTCAATTGATCGAAATAGATTAATGCAAGCTGTACGGGTCAGTAATATTCAGGAATTTGTAGAATCGCTGCCTCTTGGTTACAATACCAAAATCGGTTCGGATGGCCACGGCTTAAGCCAGGGTCAAAGGCAACGCCTGTTAATCGCCCGGGCCGTTTATAAAAATCCAGAATACATTTTTTTTGATGAAGCCACCAGCGCGCTGGATGCAAATAATGAAAAGACAATTATGGAAAATTTGAATGAATTTTTTAAAAGCAAAACAGTCGTTGTCATCGCGCATCGTCTGAGTACCGTAAAAAATGCTGACCAAATTGTAGTTTTGGATAAGGGCCAAATCATCGAGCACGGAAATCACAATGAATTGACCGACTTAAAAGGAAGTTATTATCATCTGGTCAAAAATCAATTAGAACTTGGAAACTAATCCAGAATGAATCAAGAACACATCCCAGCAGTAGAAATTGACAGCCGAAACGGACACGCACACAATATTTTACTTCATGAAATTAGAAGTGATGAAGTACAAGAGATTTTGAGTTTTGTACCTCATTGGATTATTCGATGGGGCATCACATCCATTTTCCTGGCGGTTATCATATTGTTGCTAGCTTGTTGGTTTATAAAATACCCTGATGTTATAACATCCAGAATCACTTTGACGACTCAAAACGCACCGGCCAACATTGTTGCAAGGTCAAGCGGCAAATTTTCAAAGCTATTGGTGGTTGAAAATCAACTTGTTAGGCCCAATGAATATTTGGCCATTATTGAAAATTCTGCTTATACCGGAGACATAATTACGCTGATCGGCCATTTGAATTCAATAAACGCTTTGGGGACTGATTCTATCGAGTGGAATAATTATACTTTTCCTAAAAATCTTAATATCGGCGAATTGCAATCAGATTATCTAACATTCGTCTATTCCATTTCGGAATATAAAAATTTTGTGAATTCAAATTTTTATTTAAAAAAAATTGACGCTCTTGAAAAACAAATCGAAATCCTGAAACAACTGACGCCACAAATTCAAATACAAAAAGAGCTGTTAGCCAAAGATGTGGAATTGGCTGAAAAAAATTTAGCCGTGGGCAAATCGCTTTATGAAAAAAAAATCGCATCTGAAATTGAACTGGCGAATTATGAAAGCAGTTACATTCAAAAAAAATATTCATATCAAAACGCAGAGAACAGCTTGATCAATAATTTACTCCAAATAACCGAGCAGGAAAGAAGCTTGATCGAGTTAAACGAACAATTTGAGGAAAAAAGAAGAACCCTGAGGTTTTCGTTAGACGAAGCGTTTAAACGTCTTCAAAGTTCGTTTTCTTCTTGGGAACAAAGGTATGTCTTAAAAGCTCCCATTGAAGGTAATGTATCCTTTTTTAAATACTGGAGTGACAATCAATTTGTGAATGCTAATGATGAAGTCATGTCGGTGGTACCGGAAGGTATAGGCGTACTCGGTAAAACTTACGTGGTTGGAACTGGTTCTGGCAAATTAAAAATTGGCCAAAAAGTAAAAATAAAGCTCGACGGATATCCATTTAGTGAATACGGAATTGTGGATGGTATCGTCGAATCGATTTCAATAGTCGCTAAAGAAAATCAATTCTTAGTAAATGTTGCATTACCGAATGGGCTTGAATCAAGTTATAAAAAAAGATTGGATTTCAAACAAGGTATGGAAGGAACATCTGAAATTCTCACTGAGGATTTGCGGTTGATTGAGCGAATATTTTATCAGTTCAAAACTTACTTGAATAGATAAAACAATCTGTGGGCAATACTGGATTCGAACCAGTGACCTCTCGCGTGTGAAGCGAACGCTCTGAACCAGCTGAGCTAATTGCCCTTGTTATAATTTTTTAAATTCAAGAACGAAAAAATATCAATTCCTTGACAGCGCTTCGTCGCGCATACGCATGAATTTCGCATCGCCCCATAGACGTTCCAAATCATAATATTCGCGGGCTTCTTTTTGAAAAACATGAACGATCACGTCGACGAAATCAATCAAAATCCATTTCATCGAATTATAACCTTCTTTGTGATGCGGATGAATTCCGGATTTCGCTAATTCATCCACGACGTGATCGGCAACGGCGCGTGAGTGCAAATCCGACGTACACGTGCAAATCACAAAATAATCCGTCACGCTGGTCAAACCGTCGAGATTGGCCAGAACAACATCTTCTGCTTTTTTTTCAAACAGTAGCTGGCTGACTTGTTTCGCCAATTTCAATGTCGGAGTTTCCTCGACACCCGGTTTGGAAGTTTTCGTTGGGACTTTTTGTTTTTGACGTTCATATTCGGCCAATTCTTCATCAATTTCAGCTGCTGTCAATGTATCGATGTCGTCGGCATCTTCATCGCCCGTTATCCGGTCACGCTCATCGAAATCCGGCACTAATTCCTTTTTCTTTTTCCCGGAAATTTTTGCTACAGCACGTTTAACCGGCTTGTTCTTCTTTCCAACGCTTTGAGATTTTTTTTTCGTACCGGATTTTTTAACCGGTTTGGCCGATTTTTTTTTAGGCTTACTTTTTTTTGCCGGCTTTTTTGCTGAAGGCACTTTAGAAACTCCGTTTTTTAAACGGCGGTAATATAAAATCGTATCATCACAAAATCAAGCGCAATAGTTCGCATCCATCGGCGCTTTCATCACTTTTTTCTAAAGTCATCATAAAAACTACTCGATTGTTGGCTTGCATATCGAATGTGTTTTTTGTATTATAAGCCCGTTTAAATTTTAACACATCTATGACATCCGAAACGCTTTATCAACTCTTACTATTGTCGTCCATACCGGGAATAGGCCACGGCAAACTGCGAATATTAGTGCAGAAATTCGGCTCTCCCGAAGGAGTTTTTGCCGCAAAACTGCATCAACTTAAGGCCACGGACGGCTTTGATCAAAAAACGGCTGAGAAGATACTCGATCCGGCTTTACGCGATCATAAGTTCGCCGAAGAACAAATGAAACTGATCGAACAATATAATGTGCGCGTGCTGCCATTTTGGGATCTGGATTATCCCGACAATTTAAAAAATATTCATGAGCCGCCGGCATTTCTTTTTATACGAGGCAGCTTTTCGGGAGTCGACCGTTATGCCGTAGCGATCGTCGGCACCCGCGAGCCCACGCCATATGGAAAGATAATGACGGAAACTCTGGCTCGCGAATTGGCGATTCGCGGTATCACCATTGTCAGCGGATTGGCGCGCGGCATTGATACCATCGCCCATCAAACCACCTTACACCACGGCGGCCGAACGATCGCCGTTTTAGGATCCGGCGTGGATCGGATCTATCCGGCTGAAAATTTCAAATTGGCTATGGACGTGAGTCTAAATGGCGTTTTGATTTCCGATTATCCCATGAAAACGGCGCCGGATGCCGTCAATTTTCCTGGCCGCAATCGCATCATTAGCGGACTTTCACTTGGAACGCTGATTGTCGAGGCAGGCGAAAAAAGTGGCGCATTGATCACGACGGAATATGCGATGGAACAAAACCGCGATGTCTTTGCCGTCCCGGGTAACGTCTCGACGCTGCAGGCACGCGGCCCTAACCAACTGATCAAACAAGGCGCGAAACTGGTCGAAACCGTCGACGATATTTTGGCGGAACTGGAAAGTAAATTGATTCCGCTCAAACAACCGTCGCAAAAACCTTTATTCAATCTCTCTCCGACTGAAGAAGCCATCGTTGGCCATATTTTAAATGAGCCGACGCACGTCGACGCCATTGCCAAACAGAGCAATATATCTGTTGCGGAAGCGCTAACTCATTTATTAAATTTAGAACTAATGGGCGTTGTCCGGCAAATGGCCGGGAAACATTTTATTCGAATGCATTCGTAATTCCGAAGGAGCATACCGTGCCAAAAAAAGTTCTGGTCGTCGATGACGAAAATACTGTGCGCAGCCTCTTGAAAATTTTTCTCGGCAAGGCCGGTTTTGAGTTGGATTTTGCGGAAGACGGAATTCAAGCGATGGATAAAATCAAATCGTTTGATCCCGACGTGATTGTCCTCGACACCAATATGCCGGGAAAAAACGGAATTGAGGTGTGTTCGGAAACCAAAGCGATCAATCCCAATCGCCCCAAAATTATTTTTCACACGGGCTCATTGGAAGAATATAAAGCCCAGGCGGAAGCGGCCGGAGCTGATGCTACGTTTGCCAAAACAGGTATGGGCGGTCTCGGAAAATTAGTGGATTTGATCAACACGCTCGCATAAAATTTATCAATATTCCAGAAAAAAACCCAACTGAAATCCAGTTGGGTTTTTATTTTTCGTGCGATTAACGATCAGTTTTTAGTTGGGAAATACCGCGTGTAGACGGCATCGGTAAACGCGATGGCTTCTTTTTGATAAGGATTGATCTCGTGATTATAAAACGTATCTTCGATCAGAACGTTCGCGTCTTTCCAGTTATTGATCTGGTTGAGCTGATTCAATAAGTCAAAAAACTCCTTGTCTTTTTTCTTGAAAAGTTTTTTGATGTACGTTTTTTTGTCTTTGTCTTCGATGACTTTGTATAGATCTTCGAGCACATCCGCTTGTCCCATCTGTTTGGCCATGATCGCTGCCAATTGATCGGCGGCCGATCCCGCTGCCGTTTGCGCCGGCTTCGGCTCTTCTTTCGGCTTTACTTCAGGCGGCGGAGGCGGAAGAACAATGTCTTCTTCCTCTTCTTCGGTCAAGAATGAATCCATCGAAGCTTCTTCCACCGCTTCTTCTTTAATGTCTTCAATCTGAGAAACGATGTTGGAAAGGTTTTTGGTGGAAATAACTTCGGTTTTTTCGGTGTAATCGGTTTTAACAGCCTGCTCTTTGATCGGTTTGGCTTCGACGTCTCCGCTTTCAAGGAACGATTTGAACATGCCTTCGAGTTTGGCCACGCTGATCGTGTTCATGTTTTTCGAAACGGCATTTTTGATCGCGTTCACGTAATCCGGAAGATTTCGATCCTGATACGCATTGACCAAAATGTCGGCATCAAGACCGTCGGATTGTTGTTCCCGACCGAGATTCAAAAATCCTACAATCACCGTGGCGACATTTACCGCTGCCGGCGTCGTATTTTGTGATAAAGCTTTCTCGTCTAATTGCTGGATAAAATTCTTGAATTTAGTGCGGGAAATGGTGTCCATTTGATTGCTTTGAAAATAATGTTCCAAAGCTTTGTAGTAATACTCATATTCGAGGAAATATTTCATTGAATCCATGACTTCGGCAGGCGTAATCACCTCGTCGTCACGGAAAATAAACTGCACCATCGTACGTTCGGGCTGAACCAAGAAATTGGATTGCAACTTTACGGCTTGCTCGAGAACGCGATGAAGTTTCGCCTGATTGAAAATAGCCGTATTTTTCAGAACTTCATATAGCTCTTCAAATTTTTTCCTTACCTCCGGGAGATCGTAATTAAAACGCCCAGAAGAGAGAAACATGGAAGATTCCTCACGAATCCATTTTTCGGCTTCTCGGTCAAAATAATTTTTGATAAATCCGGGTATATCTCTCTTTTTCAAATCCTGCAAGGCAATGGCTTTGTCTTTACCTATGATGCGCTTGTGCAAATTGGCAATAATTCCATCAATCTCATTGATGACCATACGGTACTCCTAACGTTTCTAATAAAAAGTGAATTATAAAAATTTCAATCTGATTTTTTTAATGAGTCATTTCATAGCATCAAAAATTAAAACATTAAAATGTAAAATTGAGACCCCCATTGGCTATAACATTAATTTTCAATTTTTAATTTTCAATTTCTTTAAATTTCTATTTCCAGTCCTTCGTACGCGCCAAAACATTCTACGTCGGCGCCTTTTTCTTTCAGCAGTTTGCGAACTTCTTCCACCATGGTATCGACAAACGCATCATTGTGTCCCGGATCGTGATGATAAATGGCCAGCCGTTTTACTTTGGCTTTCCACGCGATCTCAGCAACATAATCGTACGGCGAATGGCCCCAACCGATCTTCGTCTTGTATTCGTCCGGCGTATATTGGCAATCGTGTATCAACAGATCGGTGTTTTTTGAAAATTCGATGATCCGGTAATTATTGTTGCCTTTGTATTTCATGTCGGCAAAATCGGGATGGTCGCCGTCCTGAATCGGATACGGTTCATTGTCGCTTACATAAACGACGGATTTCCCTTCATGTTCCACCCGATAACCTAATGCAAATCCCGGATGGTTCAGATATAAGGTATCGACGCGCGCGCCCGCAATTTTGAAACGACCTTCGTACAGTCTTTTGAATCCGATGGCCGCCGGCATGTCGCTGAGTTCAACCGGAAAGTACGCGCTTTTCATCTGATCGGTAATGATCTGATCCAATTTCACGTCCGCTTCTTCACAGCCGCAAATGACAAATTTATTACCCGGAATAAAAGCCGGCACGAAAAACGGAAACCCTTGAATATGATCCCAATGCGTATGGCTGAGCAGGATGATGGCTTCGACCGGTTTTTTTCCGCGCTTCATGAGGTCATTGCCGAGCGGGCGAATACCGGAACCGGCGTCAAAAATGATCATGTTATTATCATCGATCGTCAGTTCA
>JABWBZ010000159.1 GCA_013359335.1 bacterium | reverse complement strand
TGTGCGGCATGGTAATATTCGGCGCATAAATGCGGTTGATGTCTACTTTATAATCGACGCCTTTATGCCGTTCTTTTTCTTCTTCCAATTGCGCGATCACGGTAAAATCGACGTTTTCTTTGACCGTGACCGGCGTGTACGGCCATGCATTGATCAGGCGTTCTTTGATTTGTCCCACCGGCATCTGCAACTTCTTGGCAAGGTACTCAAATTCCGACTCGCTTGTGGTGTCAAACTCGGCCGGAAGAATTTGTACGGAAAAAGTCGGCTGGTTCTCTACGATAAGATTACCATAACGGTCGTAAATCAACCCGCGCGCCGGAATCTCATCGATGGTCCGGATACGGTTTCTTTCAGCACGCTCGTTCAATTTCTCGTACCGGATGACTTGCAAAAAGAACAATCGGCCGAGTAAAACGGTACAAACCATGCCGAAAGCAATGAGCAAAACCGTACTGCGAATATGCACAAAAACTCCTATGCTGGCATTACTTTCACGGCAATCTACCATTAAACATTTTAAAATTCAACCGGCCTAACATTTTATTTTTCAATGATAAAACAATAAAAAATTGTTCCGATCGATTATATGGGAATTTTTTTGTTGCTTTAGAGTTATTTGGTTACTATATTACTACATAGTAATTTAACTATTTATAAATATACTTAAAAATGGATTACGGTATGATGTTTCGATGGGTTATAGCTTTAATGGCGGTACCAACGCTGATGGCCGGTGAAAATTTATCGCTCGAAGAAGCGTTGCGGCGCGCGAAGACGAATAATTTCGAACTTTTGCAGGCGCGGTACGAAACGGACTACGCGCACGGTGAAAAAAACAAATCGTATTCGGTTTTTCTGCCACAGATCACTTTGTCAGAAATGGCCGTTACCACTACCGATCCTCTTAATGTGTTCGGTTTTAAACTCAAGCAAGAAATCGTTTCGGCTTCCGATTTTAATCCCGCTCTACTCAACGATCCTAAACGTATCGATAATTTCACCACTAAAATCGAATTTAAACAACCTTTGATCAATCCGGACGGTTTGTTGGGGAAGAGCGCGGCACACCATGCTTTAAATGCGATGGTACAAAAAGAAATCCGAACGGGTTTCTATATCGACTTTGCGGTCAAAGCCAAATATTACGAACTCGTTCTTACAAGGCAGAGTTTGGCCGTGATCGACAAATCGCTCGAAGCCGCACACGCCAACCGCAATCAGGCCAAAAACTATTTCGATCAAGGTATGATCACCAAATCGGATTTTTTGTTTGCGGAAGTACGTTTACTCGAACTCGAAAACAAAAAAAACGAAGTTTACAACTCAATTAAAAATGCGAACGGCGCCTTAAAATTATTGCTCGGCATCGAAAACGATGAAGACATCATTCCTACCGACAGCCTGAAATCTCCTCAATCGTTTAGTTTTCTGAAAAACGTCGAAAGTATCAACAACGATCGTTCGGATATGCGCGCCATGAAATCCGGAATGATGGCCAGCCGGCAAATGATCCGGATGCAGCAGTTTAAATTTTTGCCGGCGTTGAATGCATTTGGAAGTTACGAATGGAACGACAAAAAACTTTTTGGCAAAAGCGGTAAAAACTGGATGATCGGCGCGATGCTCAAGTGGGATATTTTTACCGGTTTCGATCAGGTCGGCGAAATTCAAAAGGCAAAAGCTCAATATCAATCGGCAAAAAATGTTTATCAGCAAAATCGTTTGAAAAATAAAAGCGAACTGGAAACAGCGTTACGCAATCTTGAAACGGCCAGAAAGAAAATAACGCTCGCAAGCGAGGTAGTACAACAAACCTCGGAAAATTTCCGCATTCTCTCCGACCGTTACTCAAAAGGCTTAGAGAAGACAACCGACCTGCTTAACGCCGAAGCCTTGCTGGCCAATGCGCAATTGGATTATCTGAATGCGCTGTATTTATATACGATCAATGTTTTTATGCTTGAATTTTTGAGCGAAGAAAAAATTACCGATTAAATTTTAATAATCTTTTCCAAACGGAGGTTAAGCAATGAAACGAATGATGATGGCGATGACAACGCTGGTTTTAACGGTTTTGTTGGGCTGTGGAAGTAACGGCTCGGATGGGAGTAGCGTCAAGCCGGTAAAGGTATTTTTATTATCCGAAACTTTGACCGAAGTTCCGCACCGGTATGTTTTCAGCGGCAACGTCGAAGGCGACAAAAAAGTTACGCTGAGCACCAAAATTATGGGACAAATTACCGCGCTGCCGTACGACGTCGGAACGCGTGTTTCCGCAGGCCAGTCGGTGATCAAAATCAAAAGCGACGATCTGGCTGCCAAACGCGCGCAAATCAAAGCCAACAAAGCCGAGGCCGAAGCCGCTTTGAAAAATGCCGAAACAAATTTCCGGCGGATTCAGCAATTATACGACAACAAAAGCGCATCTAAAAAGGAATTGGACGACATCGAAACGATGTACACGATGGCCACGGCTAAGGTTAACGCCATTACCGAAATGGAAAAAGAAATCGACGATGTTTTGGATTATTCCGACATCGTTTCTCCGATCAACGGTACGATCATTCAAAAATTTACAGAAGAAGGCAATACGGCCGCTCCGGGCATGCCGCTGCTCATGATCGAAGATATCGGCTCGCTCAAAGTTTTGACGAAAGTTCCCGAAAGCGAGATCGGCCTTTTTAAAATCGGATCTGCGGTAACCGTTGCGATTGATGCGATCGATCGTGAAATGAACGGAGTTGTGGAACAAATCAATCCTTCGGGAAACGGCATGAGCCGCCAGTTCGACGTGAAGATCCGATTAAACGGTTCAACTCAGGATATCAAATCCGGCATGTATGCGCGGGTTATACTGGCGAGCGGAAGCAAACATATCATCGCGCTGCCGAAAAATTCACTCATTCATCGCGGTCAATTAGAAGGCGTGTATACGCTTAATCACCGCAGCGAAGCCGTGTTACGATGGGTACGTACCGGGAAAACTTTTGGCGATCACATCGAAATCCTCTCAGGCCTGAAAGACGGTGAACGCGTCATCGCATCATCCGAAGGTTTGCTGAAAGACGGAATGAAAGTAGAGGTGGCTCAGTGAAAACAGGTTTATCCGGGCGCGTTGCCCAGGCGTTCATCAATTCAAAATTAACGCCGTTGTTGATTGCCGCGTTTATGGCGATCGGAATTTACAGTACGTACTTGACGCCAAGTGAGGAAGAGCCGCAAATTATCGTACCTATGGCGGACATTTTTGTTGCTTATCCTGGCGCCAATGCAAAGGAAGTTGAGACCAAAATTACTCAACCGCTCGAAAAAATTATTTCCAATATTCCGGGAGTGGAATACGTTTATTCCACGTCAATGCCGGGCATGTCGATGCTGATTGTCCGTTATTACGTCGGCGAGGACGTTGAACGCAGCATTTTTAAGTTGTACAATGAAATTCATAAAAACATGGACCGCATGCCGGCCGGCGTTATGCCGCCGTTCGTCAAAACCAAGGCCATCGACGACGTTCCGATTTATGCCGTGACCTTGTGGAGCGAGCAGTATGACGATTTTGAAATCCGCCGAGTCGCCGCCGAACTCGCATCGGAAATGAAAAAAATCGGCGACGTGGCCGAAACGCACATCACCGGGGGACGAAGCCGCCAAGTGCGGGTTATTCTTCACGCCGATAAAATGGGCGGCTATAACACCGATCCCTTGATGATCATGCAGCAATTGCAGCAAGCCAATCAACAAACTCAATCGGGTAAATTTTCCTCAGGTGATGAAGAATTCTTAGTTGAAACCGGCAAGTTTTTTGAATCGGCGGAAGACGTCGGGCATGCCGTCATCGGCGTGTACAACGGCAACCCGGTTTATCTCCGCAACGTCGCTACGATCGTCGACGGCCCGGAAGAACCGAAAGACTACGTCGGATTCGGTTTTGGCTCCGATCATAATTCTTCTTTCGATCAACTTGAATATGCGGCCGTCACCTTGTCCGTATCGAAACGCAAAGGAGCGGACGCGATGAGACTTGCAGAGTTAATCGATCAAAAACTCAACGGACTCTCCGGCTTACTTATTCCATCCGACATCCACGCGACCGTCACGAGAAATTATGGCAACACGGCGTCCGAAAAAGTCGGCGAATTGCTCAAACACCTTTCCGCCGCGATTATTGCCGTCACAGTTCTTGTCGGAATTTTCATGGGCTGGCGCAGTGGTTTGGTAATTTTTGCATCCGTTCCAGTAACGTTTGCATTGACATTGTTCGTGTATTACATGTTCGGTTACACGCTCAACCGTATCACGCTGTTCGCATTGGTTTTTGTCACCGGTATCGTCGTGGATGACTCGATCATCGTCGTCGAAAACATGCATCGCCACTTTAAAATGAAACGGCTGCCTTTTCTTCAGGCGGCCATTGCTTCGATCGATGAAGTCGGCAATCCGACGATTCTTGCAACCTTCACCGTTATTGCGTCCGTACTACCGATGGCTTTCGTTTCGGGATTAATGGGCCCTTACATGAGCCCGATGCCGATCGGAGCATCGTTAGCCATGCTGTTTTCGCTTTTGGTTGCGCTCATCATTACGCCGTGGCTGGCGTATCGTTTTTTGAAAAACGACAAACATCAACATACGCATGAAGAATATTCTCTTGAAAAGACATTGATTTATCGCATTTATTCCAAAACGATTACGCCAATGATAGAACAGCCGAAAAAAAGATGGTTGTTTATCGGAGCCGTGACAGCGATGCTTTTTGCGTCGATGCTGCTGTTGTATTTCAAATTGGTAGCCGTCAAAATGCTGCCGTTTGACAACAAAAATGAAATTCAGGTCATTATCGATATGCCGGAGGGAACGACGCTTGAACGAACAGCCGCCGTCACGAAAGAAGTGGCCGCCTACATCCGCACGCAACCTGAGGTTTCCGATTATCAAATGTACGTCGGCACGTCTGCGCCGATCAATTTCAACGGGCTCGTGCGTCACTATGATTTGCGCCGCGGCTCGAACGTGGCCGACATTCAAGTGAATTTACTTTCGAAACATGACCGGAGCGCACAAAGTCACGACATTGCCAAGCGCATCCGCCCGGAAATTCAGAAAATGGCGCACTCTTTTAACGCCAATATTAAAATTGCCGAAGTGCCGCCCGGACCGCCGGTTTTATCGACGCTGGTCGCGGAAGTTTATGGCCCTGAATATTCCAAACAAATCGACGTGGCGCGGCTAATCAAAAATATTTTTGAAACCACCGAAGGCGTAGTCGACGTCGACTGGATGGTCGAAGATGACCAGAAAGAAGTCCATTTCGAAATCGATAAAGAGAAAGCCATGCTCGCGGGAATTAATGCCCGGCAAATTGCAAACAGTTTGAGCATCAGTTTAAATGGCATGAATGTGTCAACGATGCACCAGCCAGACGAATTGGAACCGGTCAATGTACATCTGAAATTATCTGAAAAAGATCGTTCAAGCGTCGATGATCTGAAAAACATTCAAATCATGTCGATGAGCGGGCGAACCGTGCCGCTGTCGGAATTGGTCAAAGTCGAAAACCGCGTTCAAGACAAAAACATTTATCGGAAAAACCAGCAGCGTGTGGTCTACATCACGGCGGATGTTGCGGGCGAGCTCGAAAGCCCCGTGTACGCGATTCTCGACATGCAACAACGCATCGCTGATTTGAAACTTCCTGACGGCTATCGCATCAACGAATTGTATACCAAACAGCCGTTCATGGAAGAACAATTTTCAATGAAATGGGACGGTGAATGGCATATCACGTATGAAGTTTTCCGCGATCTCGGGGCGGCGTTTGCGGCGGTATTGGTCATTATTTATTTATTGATCATCGGATGGTTCCAGTCGTTTAAAGTTCCGCTCGTCATGATGGTAGCCATTCCGCTGTCGCTCGTGGGAATTCTGGTCGGACACTGGATGATGGGCGCGTTTTTTACGGCGACGTCGATGATCGGAATGATCGCGCTGGCGGGAATCATGGTACGCAATTCGGTGTTGCTCATCGATTTTATCGATCTCCGGCTCGAGCAAGGCATTCCTCTGAAACAGGCGATCATCGAATCGGGCGCCGTACGCACGACGCCGATTTTATTGACCTCGGGAGCGGTCGTGATCGGCGCGCTGGTCATTCTTTTCGATCCGATTTTCCAGGGCCTTGCCATTTCGCTGATCGGCGGATCGATTGCATCGACCGCGTTGACGCTGTTAATCGTACCGTTGATCTATTATATGACGGAAAGAAAAAAATATGAAAACCGGGTTTCGGCCGATCACAACGGTCACGACGAAAAAACACCGGCGTTTATCGAAGTTAAATCCTAACCTCCACGGAAAGGTTGCCGACGGAAGGGCATTGGATAAATGCTCTTCCTGCAACCTTTGAAGTTTGACTTAGATAATATTTGACATAGATAATAATTGAGGAATTGTATGAAACTTATTGCAGTCATGAGCATTGAAGAATATGCCGGTGAACTCCGGAAAATATTTTCGGAACATCGCGTGCCGGTTTTCAGCGAAACGGAAATAAACGGTTACAAACTATTGCCGGATACGAGCCCCAATGATAATTGGTTTGCCGGAAAACATACGTCGGTATATTCGCACATTGTATTTGCATTTGTTGAAGCAAAAAAAGCTGACGAATTACT
Source organism: bacterium (assembly GCA_013359335.1). Lineage (GTDB taxonomy): Bacteria > CLD3 > CLD3 > SB21 > SB21 > JABWBZ01. The sequence continues at coordinate 1,551 of JABWBZ010000159.1, read as the reverse complement.
CGAAGCGATTCAACAATATTGTAAACAGCACGAGTGTGCATACCGATCCGGGCGTTTCAATTAGGAGTCGAAAAATTCGTTTAAACAATATTGCATTCATTAAAAAAGGAAGTTTTTTATGACACTCGAACACACTCTCCGCGCTATTGCCGGAACGTTTATTGTGATCAGTCTCGTGCTGGGTCATTTCGTCAACGCCAATTGGTATTGGTTTACCGCGTTTGTCGGTTTGAATTTGATTCAATCGGCTTTTACGAAATGGTGTCTGATGGAAAGTATTCTGAAAAAATTTGTATTTAAAAAATTACCTTCCTGACATTGTATTTCTTTCCCGATTTTTATTACATTGTTTCCGGTTAAAATCGATACAATCATTCGAAGGGGATGGTTATGGATGCTGAAATTCTCGCCCGGGTGCAGTTTGCGTTCACCATTGCTTTTCATTATATCTATCCGCCGCTGAGTATAGGTTTAGGCGTTATTTTGGTCATGATGGAAGGAATGTATCTTCGCACCGACAATCCATTGTACGAACGGATGACCAAATTTTGGGTGAAAGTATTCGCGCTTACCTTTGCGATGGGGGTCGCAACCGGAATCGTGATGGAATTTGAATTCGGCACCAATTGGGCGACGTATTCCCGCTACGTCGGCGACGTGTTCGGAAGCGCGTTAGCTGCCGAAGGAATTTTCGCTTTTTTTCTCGAATCGGGTTTTCTTGCCGTTTTGGTTTTCGGCTGGAATAAAGTCGGGCCGAAAATGCATTTCTTTGCAACAATCATGGTCTCGCTCGGATCGATGCTGAGCGCGGTTTGGATCGTCGTGGCCAATTCATGGCAACAGACTCCCGCCGGATTTCAGATTGTCGGGGAAGGGATGCATGCGCGTGCGGAAATTACGGATTTCTGGGCAATGGTATTTAATCCGTCGTCCGTAGACCGTTTATCACACGTTTTATCCGGTGCGTGGCAGGCGGGTGCGTTTTTAGTGTTGAGTGTCGGCGCGTATTATTTATTAAAAAACCGTCATATAGAATTTGCCAAATCGTCGATCAAAATTGCATTAGCGCTGGCCGTATTCGCATCGCTGTTTCAATTATTTACCGGGCACGAAAGCGCCATGACGATCAGCAAAACTCAACCGGCAAAATTGGCCGCCTTCGAAGGACATTACGAAAAAAACGCGCCGGCGCCTTTATATTTATTCGGCTGGGTGAATGAAAAAAATGAAGAAGTGCGTTTTGGAATCGCTATTCCGGGGATGTTGAGTTATCTCATTCACGGCGATGCCGATAAACCCGTTACGGGCTTGCGCGCCTTTGCGCCGGAAGATCGTCCGCCGGTCAATTTTGTTTTTCAAACATATCACCTGATGGTCGCCATCGGATTTACCTTGATCGGCATAAGCTTGCTCAGCGGTTTTTTACTCTGGAGAAAAAAATTATTCGAGTCGAGATGGATGCTAAAAATTCTCGTCGTTTCGGTTTTGTTGCCGCAGATCGCCAATCAGGCCGGTTGGTTTAGCGCTGAAGTTGGACGGCAGCCATGGATT
>JABWBZ010000158.1 GCA_013359335.1 bacterium | reverse complement strand
GCGGAAGTCCGCGTCGTACCACTGCGGGTGCGAGAAATAGAGGTCGATCTTCAGCCCGTGCTTGCGGCCGGCGTCGGTCAGTTCGCGCAGCGCTTCTTGGCCTATTATCCTGGCGGGTTTGAACTCGGAAGCGCTCAGCAGCGTCGACGTCTCTACAGCATGGGTATTCAGATTCGCATTGCGCTTTCCAATCTGGCGCAAAGCTAAACCGATCGCTTTTTTTACCAAGCTTCGCTCCTCGGACGCTTCACGCTTAATGATTTCCAATAATCCTATAAATTCTTCATCCTGTGTTTTTTTGTCATGGACGGCCAGTTCCGCCATCAACATAAATCCCGATCTTTTAATCAATTCTTCGCTCTTGCCGGTCCACTCGACGGCTTTTTGATAAGCCCACGGCGTTTTATCAAATAAATTGCCGCAACATACATCGCATAGTTCCGATGATTCCGACTCGCGGATCCAACGGTCCATTTGCCGTTCCGTCACTTTGTCGGGCTCGTCGATAAATGCAGCCAGTACGCGGGTTTCATAAAACCCTGCATTCCAAAGTTGTTGCGCCAAATTATGATTTTTGTCGATTTTTTTTGCAAATTTTCTCAATCCGGCAAGCGACACTCCTAGAACATGATCGGTAGGGCTTTCAATACGATACATGTTTTCCACTGCTTCCAAGTGCGCCAATGTCTTCAATTGGCTGATGACCTCTTCGAGAAGCATGCAAGTACCAGGTTAAGATAATCAATCGAGTGATAGGACTTCGATCAAAACAGGCGATTAGTGCGAACCGTGGGCAGTATAGGAATTTTTTCTTTAAAGTAAAAGTAAAAAATATGTACAATTTACGATGAAGGACCTACGACAGAGATATCGGCCTACCAAATCAATTTTGAAATTTCTTATTGAAATTTCTTAGCTATTTTTGTATACTCGCTTCGCTTTTGCCGAGGTGGTGAAATGGCAGACACGCTAGTTTCAGGTACTAGTGCCCGCAAGGGCGTAGGGGTTCAACTCCCCTCCTCGGCACTCATTGATCGATCGGAAAATACAACGTAAACGTACTGCCCTTACCGACCGCGCTCACGACTTCGATCTTCCCCTTGTGTTTCTGCATGATTTCGTATGAAATCGTCAGGCCTAATCCCGTACCCTCTTCATCATTTTTCGTAGTAAAACCCGGTTCGAAAAGACGGTTCATGTTTTCCAGAGGAATTCCGACGCCGTTGTCGATCACGGAAACTTTGGCGAAACCGTTCGTTTCTTCCGTTTTGATTTTAACAACGCCTTTTTTATCAAATGCCGCTTGCGCCGCATTATTGATAATATTGATCATTACCTGCGAAACCGGGCCAGACAATCCCATGATGGGCGGAATGGGCGAAAACTCTTTTACAAATTCAACCTGGTGTTTGAATTTAGGCCGCAACAGCGAAAGCGCACGTTCGATCGCGCCGTGAATATCCATCCGTACAAATTCTGCGTCATCAAGCCTCGAAAATCCACGGAGATCTTCGATAATTTCCGTGACCAATTCACACGAATGGCCGATAATCTGCAAGGCCGCATCGAAATCGTTGACAGAATTGCGGATATTGAATTTTTCAACAAGCGAGGCAAAAATTTTTTTGATCTCAGGGTATTTTTGTGAAGCGCTATCGATGGCAAGTAAAATATCTTTGACGATATCCCAGTCAAAGCGAATGAGCCGCACAGAATTGCCTATATTATTGATCGGATTACGGATCTCATGCGAGATACTGCCCATCAATTGACCGAGCATCGACATCTTTTCCGTACGGGCCAGTTGTTCTTTCGCATTTTTAAGATGATCGTAGGCCGCTTTGAGATCTGCGTGCGCAATCTCCAACTCTTTGCTCTTGACATAATAATCAATGCCGCGTTTCACGGCAATGCGCAGGTCGTCCGGCTCAAACGGTTTCGTCAAATATTGAAAAACACGGCCGGCATTGATCGATTCGATCAGATCCTTGACGTCCGTATAACCGGTAAGAATGATCCGGACGCATTCCGGTTTAATGCCGATCGAACGGTTGAGAAATTCCGTGCCCGACATGTTGGGCATTCGTTGATCGGATAGAATCAATGCGATATTCGGATTTTGCTTCAATATCTCAAGGCCGTCCTGTCCGTTCGTCGCCGTATAAACGACGTACGTTTCTTCCAACACGCGTTTGAGCACGTGCAGAACGTTCTCTTCATCGTCAACGACCAAAATTTCGGTTGAAATTTTTGAAGAGGGCGTAAGCGTTTCCGTACCGGTATTTTGCAGCCTTTTTAAGATCATAGTGTGATAGGGTTCTCTCAGGAAGGTTATTTGCTCAACTATTTTAGCTAAACGGATTTTTTAAATCAAGGCCGTTCTTTCCAACGTTTGTGCGCCCAAAACCATTGTCCGGGATTTTTCCGAATTGCCTGCTCGATTTTGGCGGTGTACAACCGAGTAAAATTTTGCGTTACTTCCAGTGGTTCAATTTTAAAAACGTGATTATATTTTTCAATTCGCCGTGCTAGGCACATAAAAACCGGCAGCTGATATTTGAGCATGAGAAATTCCGGACCTGCGGGGGCAAAACATTTGCGTCCAAAAAATTCAACCGGAACGGTATTATTTCCAAAATCCTGATCCGACAATAAACCGATGCAGTAATGCTCTCCAATCAATCGGCGAATTTTAAGCGGCTCATCGTCAAACACGATTTCCATACCGCACGATTTACGTTCTTCATTAATCAGCCGATCGATAAGAAGATTGGATTGACGGCGCACGACGACCGCCAGACGGATTTCGCGCTGAACGAGCGCTTTCCCCATCAACTCCCAATTGCCGAGATGCGCTGAAATTAAAATCGCGCCGTTTTTGACCGTTTCCTCGAATCCGGATGGAATTTCCACACGGAATATTTTCTCATCAAGGTTACGTAAAACAAGTAATTCAAAAAAAGTCCGTCCGAGATTTTCGTAAACTTCTCTTCCAAGACGTTTTCCGGCAACCGCGTCCGACGCCATTCCTGCGGCAACTAAATTGGTAATCGTAACTTTTTTTCTAATTCCAATCCGATAGAAAAATCGCCCGCACCACGCGCCGGCATCGGACGCGTGATCAACTGAAATATGCCGCAAGATTTTTTGGAAACACCAAAGCGGCGCCCACTCGATGCGATGCGTCCATTTCATCGTTCTAATGCCAGATTAGCGAGTTGATCCACGCGTTCGTTGTAATGGACGCCGGCGTGGCCTTTGACTTTTTCGAATCGCACGTGATGGCGGGAACATTGATCGAGGATCGCCTCCCACAGTTCTTGATTTTTCACCGGCGATTTATCCGCCGTTTTCCATCCGTTGCGCTGCCAATTGGCCACCCATTTTTGCCGGAACGCATTGACAATGTACGCGCTGTCGGAATAAATCGTCACGTTACATTTTTTCTTCAGGCTTTTCAGCGCTTCCATGACGGCGGTCAATTCCATCCGGTTATTCGTCGTTTGTTCAAAAACGCCGGAAATTTCTTTGATCACTGTCTCGCCGTTATTCCAAATCAAAACAGCGGCCCAGGAACCGCGTCCGGGATTACCTTTGCAGGCGCCGTCGGTATAAATCGTCACTTGTGGAAGATCATTCATGAATTTCCTTAAAAAATTTAATTGAACTTCAAAACGATTACGCTTATTCTTGCCTTTATGGAAATTTTATTCGAAGACGACGATTGCATTGCGATTAACAAGCCCGCCGGCGTTCTATCTATCCCCGACCGTTTCGATCGTACGATTCCCAACATTCTCGACTTGCTGCAAAAGCGGTATGAAAAAATCTGGATCGTTCATCGTATCGATAAGCAAACGAGCGGCGTAATGCTTGTCGCCAAAAACGCCGAAGCGCATCAGGCGTTGAATCGTCAGTTTGAGATGCACGCGATCCGGAAAATGTATCTCGCTTTGGTGAATGGCGTGGTGTCGCCGCCGTACGGGACGATCGACTTACCCATCGCTGAGCATCCTTCCAACCCGGGAACCGTTTACATCGATTCCAAAGGCAAACCGTCAGTCACGCGTTATAAAGTTTTGGAAACATTTCGATCCTATTCGTTGGTGGAAGCGGCGCCCGAAAGCGGGCGGCTGCACCAGATCCGCATTCATTTCAAAGCCATGGGTCATCCATTGGCCATTGACGAAATTTACGGATCTCAGCGTGAAATTTTTCTATCATCGCTGAAGAAACATTATAAAACCAAAACTGGCGAAACTGAAAAACCGCTCATGGCGAGATTGACGCTCCACGCGCAATCCATCACGTTCACTCATCCCCGTTTAAACACAACGCAAACCGTCAATGCACCGTTGCCAAAAGATTTTTCAGGTTTGTTAAATCAATTGCGCAAACATGGACGATAAATCAAACCTCAACAAGGTCATCAAACTTTTCTTCGATAAATTCAATGTGAAAAAGTTTCTGAAATGCGGCCCGGATTGCTCGTTTGAGTTCGGCCAGATCGACGTTTTTAATCTGTGAGAGCTCGATCGTTTTTTCGTTCATGATCGATTCGGCGAGTTGACGATCCTGATCGTTTAATCGAAGAAAATCCGTCAATTTACGATGATAAGGTCCGGTAAGAATCGATCCGTGCTGAAGCACGGCGCCGGCCAAACGCCGTTGTGCGCTGCCGACCAATTTGTGGCCGTCGACTTGTATTTCATACCGGGCTGAACTTGAAAAACAGGACATCGACTGCGTTTGACGATACAAAGATTTAAAATCCGGTTGAGTCATCACCATCGCGGCCGGAATGCCAACTTCCTTTAATCCCGCGACGAGCGCTTCGCTGATCTGACGATACGTTTCCTCAATGCCGCCCGTATTGCGATCGCTGAAAATCACGCTGTAAGTCAATTCCTCCGCATGTAAAATTGCGCGTCCGCCCGTCGGACGATAGACGACATCGATGTTTTTAGACTTACATTTCTCGATATCAATATCGTCGATTTTTTGGTGTTTACCGAGTGAAATGCAATAGGGTTGCCACTGAAAAAAACGTAAGGTTGGCGGACGTAAACCGGCTCCAAGTTCCTCAGCCAGTTTTTGATCCCGAAACATGTTCCATTTTCCGGGATGAGCGCCGCTGTCGATGTAGTGCCAGATCACTTGAAACACTTAATTAACACATTTATAATTGAGAAAAAACTTGCCTTAAAACCTCAATTCTGATACATTAGGCGTGTAAATATATTTCACGGTTTTTTGGATTACAAGCTATTTCTTAGTCCCTGTTTAATTAATCAATTGGGGGAAATTGGATGCGCAGCCTTCCCAATATCCTTACGGTCATTCGCATTTTACTGACGCCCGTTTTTGTTTACTGCCTGCTGAGCGACAGTTTACAGATTTTTGCGGCGTTGATTTTTCTTTTTGCGTCGGTAACGGACTGGTATGACGGATATCTTGCGCGTAAATACGGATATACGTCGGCGTGGGGAAAATTTCTCGATCCTTTAGCCGATAAGGTGCTGGTGCTTTCTGCGTTTTTTTCACTTGTCTACCTCGGCGTCGTCAAGCTGTGGATGGTAATGGTCATAATGTTGCGCGATTTTTTGGTTACCACGCTACGTTCATACACGATGAGCCACGGTAAGCCGATGATGACCAATCTTTTCGCGAAGTTCAAAACCGTTTCTCAAATGATCATGATCGGAGTAATTCTGATATTCGTATCGTTGCAATCCGGGCTTACGACGTGGCACACCGATTACCGCGATCATATCAATACGACGGTAACGGTTATCAATGAATACAATGTCATCTATGCCGGCATGCTGTGCGTTACGATGCTGACCGCCGCATCGGGCATAGTTTATCTGTATCAAAACCGCGAAAGCCTGCGTCATCTCACCATGTTCAGCTTTTTCAAAAACTCTTAATTCATTTTATGATTTTTCTCTCGAAGTTGATCGCCACCGGTTTCGGCGTGGGCTATTTTCCGAAAGCGCCCGGCACGGTGGGGAGCCTGTTGGCCGTTTTTCTCTATTATATTTTTTTTCCAAATGAGCCTTCGGTATTGATTCACGCGGTTTTTTTCATTATACTTGCGCTGTTTTTCGGCCTTGGCGTATGGACGGCCACGCGCGTAGAAACGATCTACGGACACGATCCTTCTTGCGTCGTCATCGACGAAATCGTCGGAATGGGATTGACGCTTTTTCTGGTTCCGAAATCATGGATCTGGATATTGACGGGATTAGTATTATTCCGTTTGATGGACATCACGAAGTGGTTGGGCGCCGATCGCATGCAGCAATTGAAAGGCGGCTGGGGCGTAATGATGGACGATGTGGTGGCCGGTTTCTGGAGTTGTATAACGTTACACCTATTGATTAGAATTATCAATTTCATTTGAACTTTTAACTTCTGGAGAATCATCCGATGAGCGTATTGGTGGACAAGAAAACACGATTGGTGGTGCAGGGCATCACAGGTAAAGAAGGCACTTTCCACACGAGCCAAATGACGGAATACGGCCATTATGTCGTTGCCGGAGTCACGCCGGGTAAAGGCGGAATGAAATATAAAGGTAACGAAAAGGACAAACTCAAATACGAAGTCCCGGTATTCAATACTGTTTCAGATGCCGTTAAAACGGCTAAAGCGAATACATCGGTGATTTTCGTTCCGCCGGCATTTGCCGCCGACGCGATTATTGAAGCGGCGGAAGCCGGAATCGAAGTGATCATCTGTATTACTGAAGGCATTCCTGCTGCCGATATGGCGCGCGTTTATGAATACCTGAAAGGCAAAGATGTACATCTCGTCGGGCCGAATTGCCCCGGTGTGATTTCACCCGGCAAATGCAAAGTCGGCATCATGCCGGCCTTTATTCACAAACCCGGCCGCGTCGGCGTGATTTCGCGCTCCGGAACTCTGACGTACGAGGCTGTGTATCAATTGACGCAACTCGGCATCGGGCAGTCGACGTGTATCGGTATCGGCGGCGACCCGGTGATCGGTACTCGTTTTGTCGATGCATTCAAACTTTTTGCTGAAGATAAAGATACGGATGGCATTGTGATGATCGGAGAAATCGGCGGGACGGCGGAGGAAGAAGCCGCTGCGTGGGTGAAGAAAAATTTCAAAAAACCTGTGGTTGCGTTTATCGCAGGCCAAACGGCGCCTCCGGGACGGCGAATGGGACATGCGGGCGCGATCATCAGCGGCGGCAAAGGTACCGCCGAAGAAAAAATGAAAGCTTTGAAATCAGCCGGCATCACGGTTGTCAAAAGCCCCGCTGAAATCGGCATCACCATGGCCGATGCATTGGGACTGAATAAAAAGAAAAAGAAATCGAAACCGACTAAAAAGGTTGCCAAGAAAAAAGCAAAAAAATCGGCGCCTAAGAAAAAAAATAAAAAAGCCGCCAAGAAGAAAAAGAAATAAACAAAAACCCCGAAGACAACTTCGGGGTTTTTAATTGCAACAATTTAAAGTTCTTTTATTTTATAGGTTTTTTCTTCTGCAGATAATTCAAAATTGCTCGAACGCCTAATTCGTAACTTCCCGTACCAAATCCCGTTATCTGACCGATACATACCGGCGCCAGCACCGAATGATGCCGAAATTCCTCACGGGCATAAATATTGGAAATATGGACTTCCACGACCGGAATATCGATCGCTTCAATCGCATCGCGCAAGGCGTACGAATAATGCGTTAACGCTCCCGCATTCAAAACGATTCCCCGGCAGGTTTTGCGCGCTTCCTGGATCCAGTTGATCAACTCGCCTTCAGCATTCGACTGGCGCATCGTCAGATCGACGTCGGGAAAAACACTGCGCAGTTTTTTTTCAACGTCCGCAAGCGTTTCGCGTCCGTAAATTTCAGGCTCGCGTTCCCCGAGTAAATTCAGATTCGGTCCATTTAGGATTAAAACAGTGGTTTTCATACTATCATGCAATTCTGAATCATACCTCCTGATTTTTTCTAAAATAGCTGAAATTTATTCGTTATGCAATAAGCTCAATTATTTTATAAACATCATCTTCATTACTTTGGTAAACGATCCGGCTTGCAGGCGATAAAAATAAATTCCTGATGCCACCTGACTTCCATGATCGTTGCGCCCGTTCCATTCGACGTCGTATCGCCCGGCAACATGATCTTTGCCGGAAATCAACGTTCGGACTTCCTGACCGAAAACGTTATAAATTTTCAGCATCACTTTTGCCGGCTGCGATAGTTCATAGC
>JABWBZ010000157.1 GCA_013359335.1 bacterium | reverse complement strand
CATCGCTGTCGCCCGGATCGAGTTCAAGCGTTTTCTGAAATTGCACAATGGCTTTGTCGTGCAAATCGCGCCGCGCGTACGTCAAACCTAAATTATAATGAAAGGTCGCCTGGATGTCGGATTCGGCTGACAACAACAAGCCTTTGGAAAAGGTCGTTTCAGCGTCGCGGTATTTACCGATCCGCATTTGCAGATTACCTAATTCCAAATATGCTTCATAATAACTCGAGTCAACTGCGATGGCTTTTTTCAAATACCATTCCGCCGAATCGGCCGCCGACGCTTTTACGCCCTTATCGTAAAAGAAGTAGCTTTCCTTTTTGATGCTGCCGTTTAGAATTTTTTCAATCGTTTGGAGATAATGCTGGACGTCCGCCTGCGAAGGATCGATCAGAAGCGAAGCTTCATAATACGTTTTGGCTTTTTCGAGATGGTCTTTTCGAAATGATAAATACGCGGCATTGGTGTAATCATATTTGGAGGCCTTGCCAGCGTGGATCAGGAATTCGTAGGATTTCAGCGCATCGTCGTCTTTACCAAGTGTATAATTAATCCGTGCCAGCTCTTTATGCGCCAGAACAAACGACGGTTCCTGAGCCAGCGCCGAATTCAAGAGTTCGATCGCATTTTTATACAACGGTAATTTTTCTTTACTCGTCTCGGCGGCATCGACCTGGTACACCGCGGCGAGGTAATGCTCAAAAGCATCCGCGTGAAATAATTTTTTACTGATTTTGGCAACAATGTCCGCGTATTCCTTGAACAACTCATTCTGACCGTTTAATGCGACGGCATTCTCAAATTGTTTCTGAGCTTCATCCCATTGCTGTGTTTGCACGAGGCAAAAACCGAATTGGTAAAAAATATTCGCATCGGTAATTTTCGTTAGAGCCGTCAATTTTCGAAAATACAAGAGCGCCTTTGCATACTGACGGTCTTCATAATAATAATTGGCCAGCGCTTTGAGCGCATCGGCGTTTTGCGAATCAATTTGCGCTAATTGCAGATAAAGAATTTCAGCATTGGGATCGCCGAGAAGGCGCTGCGTTTCCGCCAGCCATTCGATGCCCTCTTTATCCAGCGGGAAAAAAGCGTTGTATTGCTGCAGATATTTTAAGGCGTCTTGATATTTCCCGGCATTGAATAACGCACGGCCGTAAGCAAGATATAATCCCGACTCATTGGGCTGAATGGAAAGCGCCAACTTGTAATTTTCCGCAGCCTGCTGATAATGTCCGCGCAGTTCATACAAACGTCCGAGCGAACGATAAGCCTCGGCGAATCCGGCGTCTTCCCGCACGGCCTTGCGATAAGCGTCAATGGCTTTGCGCCAGCCGATTTCACCCTGTTTTTCATATTTCATTCCCTCGTTGTAAGCGGATTTGGCCGTTTCATTTGTTGTGGATAAATGCAATGATGAGCATGAAATCATCATTGCCATTGTTGTTAAAAAAAATAATCTTTCTACAAAGTTGATCATAAAATCAACGCCCTTTGTTTTGATTGTTTGACAAATTTACTCCGACCTTCAAAAGCAATTTTAAACTAAAACAGCGACGCGGAAAGCATCGCTGTTCATAAAATGCAAAACAATTTGCGACTTATCCACAACGATTTCAAGCTTTTTTACAAATAAAAAAGGTGACGTTTTTAAAAAACGTCACCTTATGCAAAGTCATATGCTAATCGTTAATAACTTTCTCCAAACTTCTTTGCATCAATTTTACCGGCAAGAAAATCTTTCAAAACGGCGCTTTCGTTGCCTGATTTGATTTCGGTCAATGCTTTGGCATATTGATCCATATTGATGGCCGCCGAATTGAGCGCTTTACCCAATTTAGATTTCTTTTCATCGACCGTCATGCTGCCGGCTTTTTTCTGGAAAGTACGCGTTAGTTTGATTTCTCCTGATCCGATCATCTGGGGATCTTGTTTGACATTTTCCAGTTTTCTGGCCGCTTTGGACACACGATCTTTCAAATAATTGAACACTTCATTCGAACTTACCCAGCCATCGTTATTGCCTGTTTCCGAATCGCTGTCACCGCTGCCGGATAACGCTTCCAGAAGAAAATTAGTGAACAGGCCGTGTTTATTCTGCGGATCGTCAAACGCCGATTGATCGTTCGCCGCCGCGGTCAGAAATACTTTTCCTTCGACGGTTTCTTTAATGATTTCTTTCGGCACAAGATTAATTCCTCGTGCGCCTTGTTTCATAAATGACCTGCCAGAGCCCGTAAAACAAGCATCCATCGCAACGAATACATTTTTCGCTTTCACTTTGCCAAGTTCCTGCTGGAGATAATCGATGCCAATTCCCGTTTCCGCCAGAAATTTCGGCTGACCGTCGAAAGGAATCAGAAACGCCGTTTTCACGTTGCCTTCATCGTCCTGCTCCGGCGCGCCATGACCGGAATAATAAAACATCAGTACGGCATTTTCATCTTCCATACCCTGATTGACCAACCATCCAAGCGCGACTTTTATTTCAGTTAACGTCGCTTCAGGGCCGGCGAGGAATTTGACGTTCGATTTTGGAATACCGCCGATCACATTATTGGTCAAAAGGGCATACACACCCGACGCATCGTTGACCGCATAGGCTAGCGGCGGAACGTCTTTACTCTTATATTCGCTGATGCCGATGACCACGGCATACACGTTTTCACGCGCAGGCAATTCGATATCGGCGACACCCGATTTACTAATGGCGAGATTCATATCTTTGACAGCCTGATCGACTTTGTCTTTGATATTGCCCATCGAAATCGTTTTGTTCTCTTCTTTGAAATTAGACACAACGTCGACAACGACTTCTTTTTTGTAAGATGCGTCGAGGCTCAAGCCGAGATTCTCGGACTTGTTGAATTTCACGCGTTTTTCGCTGATCTCCATATTAAGCGGCAACATCGATGACACCGTACTATAATTGCCGCTGACGGCGAACACAAACACGCCTTTTTTCACCTCACCCGGAGGAATATCGCCGAGAGTCGCCGAACTTTGTGAAATGAAAATTCCTGGATCGGTAGATTTCAATGTCAGTTTGACGTTGTTGGCTGCGCCCTGGCCGGTATTGGTCAGAAATACGGTCAACTCGACCGTTTCTTTTTTCTGAATCATCCCGTCGCCGTTGCCCTGGCTTTGACCGCTGCCATCGTCACGCAAAACATATTTGCTGATGGCCAGAAGCGGCGGTTCCTGGGCTTTGGTGTTATAATTCAAAATAATGGCGTCGGCGCCGAATCCGTTTTTCTCCGTCGCCTCAACTTTCATACTGACTTTTTGTGTCAGCACATCTTCCGTCGCATCCACCGTCGTCGTAATTGTTTTCTCGGCGCCGGGTTGAATGTCACCGACGTAAAAAGTCGGCGTGCCGAGATACAAACCCAGCGAACCTTCAGTAATAGTAAATTTCGCATTGACGCCCATCGCCGGTCCTTTGCCCGTATTCTTGATCACCAACGTCACTTTACCGCTCTCACCGCCTTTGAGCAGATTGTCGCCGTCGGCATCCGCGAAGGTCGCCGTCGCCGTCAGGTATGGCGGCAACAGGGTAACCGTTTCGGTAAACGTCTCGATCTTTCCACCGGAAATGCCTTTCATCGACCAGACGTACACATTTTTATCGTCGCTGGATGCGACCAATTTGCTTCCGTCGCGGCTGAACGCAATATTAAATAATTCATCTTTGGGATCGGTCAATGTCTTGATCAACGTACCGCTCGTAACATCCCATAATTTGACTGTACGATCGGCGCTGGCCGAGGCCAGTACTTTTCCATCCGGGCTGATCGCAATACCCCACACGTGATTGGTATGACCGGACAAAGTTTTAATGGAAATGCCGGTCGCGACGTCCCATACCGAAATATTATTATTGTATTCACCAACGTAGAGATATTTTCCGTCGAGTGAAAATGCAAGTCCGTCGATCCAATTGTAACTGCTTGAACTTTTCATCTTTCGAACTTGTACCCACGTCGTCGTATTCCATAAAAGAATTTCCCCATCCGTGTCGCCGGTCGCCAGCAAATTACCGTCGCTGCTGAATGCCATTCCCCAGAGGCTTGATTTATGGCCGGTCAATGTGCGGATCAAAGCGCCGGTTTGGCCATCCCATATTTTAATGGAATTGTCAAATCCGCCGGACGCAATTAAACGCCCGTTGGGACTGTATTCCACCGGAACGATCAAATCGGTGTGACCCGAAAGCGTTTGAATTTTCGTTCCGCTGTTCACGTTCCACAAAATTACATTTTTATCGTTTCCCGCCGACGCCACGACGCCACCGTCAGGACTAAACGCAATACCGTTGACCCAACTCGTGTGACCGCCGCTCAACGTACGTAATTTAGTTCCCGTAACCGCATCCCAAATGAATACCGAGCCGCTCTCTTCGCCGCTCGCAATGAATTTGCCGTCAGCGCTGATATCGACCGCGCGCACTTTTCCGGTATGTCCGTACAACGTTTTGAATAACGTCGCATCGACATTGCCCGTGTAGCCGCTCTTGCCGGCAAATTGGCTTGAAGTCTGGCTTCCTTTGGCGAGAATACCCATCGATGAACCAAACTCGCCTTTGCTAATGGCCGGCGAACCCACATTGAGAGTAAAATCGTATGTATTCAGCATCGGATCGAGAAATATATTGCCGGCTCCGCCATAGCAACGTTTGAATGATTGTCCGCTGGAGTAAATGATGTTATAGCTGATCGTAGGATAAGAACTGCCTTCATTGTCGATCGCGCTGCCGCCGTTATTGGCATAAAACACGTTGTTCTTAATTATGGCTGATGCGCCGCTGTTCAATCCGATCACGTCCTGTTCCTGCGCATACGTACCGCCGCAATTTTTATAGAAGGTATTATTCGAGATCACCGGCGTCCCGCCCCAGATATACATGCCATAATTCTGATTGTCCCGGACAACGTTATTCGTAAAGGTTGCATTCGATTGATTCATTTGGATCGCGCCTGCAGAGCCTGTGGAGTTTTTAAATGTAAATCCGCTGACGGTCACACCGTTCGCTTTGATTGCCAAAATCGGCGCGCTGCCGCTTCCGTCAATAATGCTTTTCTCAGGGCCGTCGCCGGTCAGTTTGATATTGGCCGTCGTGATCGTCAGATTGCTTTCATAATAAGTGCCGGCTTTGATTTTAATTTCGTCGCCATCACGCGCCGCTGCGATCGCGCTTGCAATCGTACTGTATTGTCCCGAACCGTCTTTTGCTACGTTGAGCGTTTTAGCGCCGCCGCCTGAAGAATAATCCTGGGTGTAGGACGTGTACGAACTGGAGGATTTACCGCCGACGCCGGACACCGTCCAGAGTTTGATCGAATTGTCGTCGCTCGCCGTAATCAATTTCTGCCCGTCCGACGAAAATAACACCACCCCGATATTCGCCGTATGCCCATACAACGTCTTGACATTCGTCCCTGTGTTAATATCCCACACCTTCGCCACTTTGTCCGCCCCGCTGCTCACCACATATTTATTATCCGGGCTGATCGACGCCATCCACACACTCCCCGTGTGACTCATTGTCTTCTGCTCAACCATCCCCGGAAAACTCCACACCTTCACCGTGTTACTGTAACTCGTCGTCACCACCTTCTGTCCGTCACTCGTAAACCGAATGCTCGTGATCCACCCCGATTGAAATCCCGTCTTCTCCTGAAGCCAACTTGACGTACTCCAGACTTTAATATTCCCGTCCGAATCACCGCTCATCAGATACTTGCCGTCCGGACTGAACTGCACGCTCCAGATCGAATTATTATGCCCATACAACGTCTTGATCATGTAGCCGCCCTGTACGTCATACACTTTCACTAATTTATCAAAGCCTCCCGCCGCGACATACCGCCCATCGCTGCTGAACGACACCGCGATCACATCGCTCGTGAAATCCGAAAACGTCCGGATCGCATAACCGCCATTCACATCCCAGATTTTCATCGATTTGTCGCTGCACGCGCTGGCTAACTTCTGTCCGTCACTGCTGAACGCCAGGCCGTTCACCCAACTCGTATGGCCCGTCAGCGTTTTTAACAACGTGCCGTCGCCGCTGAATACTTTCAACTGGCCGTCTTTACCGCCGATGGCGAATTTCTGCCCGTCCGGCGAAATCGCGCCGCCACGGTTGTATTCGCCCGATAATTGATACGACACCGTATTCTTCAGCACCGCATCAAAACTCCCGCCGCCGCCACCGCCATACGAACTGTATTGACTGCTGGCGGTAATTTTGCGTACGGTCAAACGGTCAACGTCCATCCGCTGACGATTCGTCGATACGAATCCGACCTGGCTGCCGAGCGGAACTTCCCACGTCGCAGAATTGACAAAAGTACCATTGATATAAAAACTGACAGTACTTCCGTTACGCTCGACCTTGATCGTGTTGACCGCGCCGGCGTATTTATTGATCGACGACGATAACGTCCAACTGATCAGGCTAACCCAATTGCCGTTCGACCATTTACCGTATAAATAATTTCCATCGCCGCTCAGGCCAAACGTGTAGCAGTCGTTCGATGTTTTATAACCCCAAACGATGCCGTATAAATTATTGTCGATACCGCTGACTTTTTTGATCGTCGCTTCCGCGCTGAAATTGTCATACGCCGAAATGCCGACGTCCTTGGCGATCATCCACGTCGTTTCGCTCGTATTGTCAAACGTATAATAACCGTTCTGAACCTTAAAATAATAATCTTTGGTACTGCCTTCGTACCAACTGTTCGTATTGCTGTAAAAATCGTCGGTAAACACAGCGTCGCCTTGAGCCACTGCATTTCCTAACGCCAGTAATACAAACATGGCGGAAAGAATAATACTCCTCATAGGATTCCTCCTGGTAAAAAAGTGAATAATGAATGTTAATGAACAGACATTTCCACCAGGTTAATCGCTTTTTGCCGCGATGTTATATGATTTTAAAAATAAAGGATTGCTCAACGACCGATTCGCCTTCAGAATGGGTCACCGGCTGGAATCGGATTTGAGCCAAAATACTCTTGAGGCACGAAATAAAACCGATATTGCTGATTCCTTTCTGGATAACGGAAATACTGTCAACATTACCGGCAGGTTTGATAACAAAACGCACACGCACTTTAAAGTTTAAAGTATCATTTTTCTTAATATGATTGCCGTAACAATTACGGAAGTAATCTATCTTTTGCTGGATCCGCGCCGTCACTTCATCTTCCGATCTCGGACCTCCGAAAACCGCGGGCGCCGGACAGAAAACATCCAGCGTCCCTTGCGCCGAAACATCCGTACTGAAAAAACAAAACAAAAATAATAAAATCGCACATCCGACAAACCGTTTCAAAAAAATGTCGCTCCTAATTTTTCAAAATGGATTCATCAAAAACATTGGCGGTAAATACCTGAATCGCTGTTTCCTTCCACTGCCAGGCTTCTTTAGGCAAGTACGCCTTCACACAAGTTTGTTCAAGAAACGTTTTCCGGTCCCATCGATGTTCGACCGCCACTTGCGGCAACAACAGCCCGTGATGACGTCCCGAAATGATCAGCAATCCATGTTTACCAACGACAACTTCATCAGGATTTTTAATCGTTTCTAACGGTGATAAGACGGAAATTTCGATGAACAAATCTTTGATTTCATCCCGTTCAACGGGATTGAATCGCGAGTCATACAGCGCCGCCGATATCGCCGCCTCATTCACCGTCCAGTACAGCTCGCGTTCGCCTTCGATCAATCCGACGCATCCGCGTAATCGATGATGTTTTTCCAGAGTAACGAAAGCGCCCGCCCGCATTTTTAATGACGGCGAATAATCGAAACGAGTGTCGAGATCTTGTAACGTCGTGTCGGTAACCGCTGATTCGACGGCGCTACGTGCAATGGTAAGGAGAATCGCTTTGTCGGCAGCCGTCAGGTCCATGTCAGCTCCTTCGGAGAACCGTATAAATATACATCGGTGCGCGTTAGAAATGCAAGAATTATATCGGTATGTTGGCCGATGGATCGGCGATAAATCGGTTTACGGCGGCGCGCACTTCTTCAAGCGGCATCGGCCGGCCCGTCCAGATTCTAAAAGCTTCCGCAGCTTGCCCGATCAGCATTTCAAGACCGTTGATCGTCGTCGCCCCGGCAACCTTGGCATGTTGAAGTAAAACGGTTTCAATGGGATTGTAAATCAGATCGTACACCCATTGCCCTTTTCTGAAAACTCAGTCGGAACCAGCGACGCCGCATCGTTCAAGCCGACG
>JABWBZ010000156.1 GCA_013359335.1 bacterium | reverse complement strand
ACGTCAGGTGTTTGGTGAAATATGGAAATTTTCCGGAGTCTTATGGCGGGTACAAAAATAGACGGAATTTTCTTCCGGGCAAGGCCAGCAGGTAAAAAAGTAAACAGCCCGGTCAGTGCCGGGCGGAACAAAAAGCAGGTGAGTGGGAAAGGGCCGGTTCAAACCAACGCCCGGCGTGCAGTCAACGAGGGTGAATTTGAGCCGTTAGGAGGGGTAGCGGGAATTTAGTGTCGTTTAATCGGTTAAATTTCCCCTGGGGTTTTGGCCGTTCTTTTCCTTGTAGCTTCGGATATATTGTCTTTCAATACGCTTAGCCTCCTTCCGGCCCGAAATATTGTATAAGAGGATTCTTGCAAAAAAACGGAGCCATTTTTATCACTAAAAATGACCTTTCTCATAGTTTTTTGGAACTTTTTGCGATACTTTGTCGTTAGATAGGCAGTCATATGAAAACGATAAACAAAATATACCGTTCTGCCACAAGCCTTTTGATAGCGCTTTCCTTGATCACGGTTACGTTAACCGGCCTGAACAGGTCAGCCGTATGTTCGATGAAGTCGAAAGCGAACTTGACGAATTGCTGCCAAAAAACTTCCATCGATACAGGCGGTATGGCTATTTCTAAATCCAATTCATGCCATTGTCCTTCGATGAGCGCCGCCGTTCATGCTTCATTCGACGAAATCACTCCCCAAACTTCAAACATTTTAATAAAAAAAGTCGAAACGGTTCAATTACTTTCTTTCGAATCGGATATCGACGCATTGCCGATTAACCCGCGACACTCTCCAAATATTCCATCTCCCCCCGATCACGACAGAGTTATTCTCCTCCAATCTTTCCTCATTTAATAGTTTTCCCATCCTAAAGCGTTGACATTACGGTAAACTATTTGCCGTAATCCTGTAATTTTTTTCAGGAATTGTATAACGCCTTTGAAGGCTTATCACTGTATGTTTTTAACATCGCAAAAAAAAAACGTACGCGATCGATGAGGAATCTTATGAATTTTTTAAACACTTTGTTCGGTTTCCTGTTCATTATTAATTCTTTCGGTTTTGCTCAGGACGAACTGCTGCAATCTCTGATCAACGACGCGAGGAAAAATAATTTACAACTGCACGCTTTTCACCATCAGATCGAATCCGAAAGAATTAAAATCGATCAGGCCACCGCGTGGGAAGCGCCGCAAATCGGCGTCGAATTTTATCAGACTCCGATCCGTTCATTTCCCCTGCCGATGCGTGACGGCATGGAAACGGATTATTTCATTCAACAAACGATTCCGTGGCCCGGTAAACTCAATGCTATGAGTAAGGCTGTTGAAAATTCAACGCGCATGAGCGAAGAAAATTACAGAGTTTTGGAACAGCAGATTATTAAAGACCTGAAATACGCCTATTATGAATTATTTTTTATCCGTCAAAAAATCCGAGTCAACCTTGAAAACCTGAAATGGATAGAAAGTCTTCAGGAAACGATCGAATCTCAGATTACCATCGGACGCAGTAAACCTCAAGATTTACTTCGATTACACATTGAATCGGCCAAGCTTCAGGCTGAGACGGCCAACCTACGGCGTGACGAGCGCACAGCTGAAGTCATGATCCATACGCTATTGAACCGTGACGTTTCTGGTTCGGTTAGAACGACTGACAGCCTTGAAACCGTCATTCCGTTGTGGAGCGCCGATGAACTTATTCCGATTGCTCTTGAAAATCGGCCAGAACTCCATTCGATGAATTTCAATCTAAACATGTTCAGAGCCGAGCAGACTTCAGCCAAAAAAGAATTTTACCCGGACATCATGCTCAAAACCGTTTACAAGAATATGAGCAATACGAGCAAGGATTTCTGGTCGTTTATGGTAGGCATCAATCTTCCTTTTGCGCCGTGGTCGAAGGGCAAATACGATGGCCGGGTGCTCGAATCGGAAGAACATATTCTTCATGCCGAAAAAGAAATTGATAATATGCGTAATATGATCGCCTATGACGTTCGGAAAACGCTGTCATCGTTGGAAAATTATCGCAGCATGACGGCGCTTTACCGCGACGTCACAATTCCGCAATATGAGCAGACGCTGAAGTTATTGTTGGTCGAATATCAAAGCGGAAAGCTCGACTTCGGTATGATCGTGGATACGGCGCGAATGCTCTTGATAGCGAAACTGGATTATCAAATGGCCAAAATGAATTGTATGCTGGCGTTAGCCGATTTGGAAAAAGCAGTCGGATTAAGCGCGTTTGAAATCAATCAACGCTTGCAGTGAGGAAAATTTTATGATAGAAAAAATCATAGACTGGTCGGCTAAAAATCGTTTTATCGTCATCCTCGCCTATCTCATTCTGACGGGATTTGGAATTTATTCCGTTTCGAATTTACCGGTGGATGCCATCCCCGATCTTTCCGAAAATCAAGTCATCATTTTTACCGAATGGATGGGGCGTTCGCCGGAAGTGGTCGAACAGCAATTGACCTTTCCGATTGTTTCGTCATTGCAGGGATTGACGGATGTCAAAGCCGTGCGCGCATCGTCGATGTTCGGTATGTCGTTTGTGTTCGTCATTTTTGAAGACAATACCGATATTTATTTTGCGCGGACGCGCGTGCTGGAACGACTCAGCACGGTGCAGGCGCAGTTGCCGGCAGGCGTGACGCCATCGTTAGGACCGGACGGAACCGGTGTGGGACATGTATTTTGGTATACCGTCGAAGGAAACAATTACGATCTTGGAACGTTACGCGCCGTGCAGGATTGGTACATTCGTTATAAACTCTCGGCCGTCGAGGGCGTCGCCGAAGTCGCCAGCATCGGCGGTTACGTACGGCAATACCAAGTCGATATCGATCCGATCAAGTTGCGGGCATTCAACCTTACCATCTCGGACATCATCAACGCTATCCAGCGCAGCAATAACGAAGTTGGCGGCAAAATCGTCGAAACCAGCGATGCCGAATATTTTGTGCGCGGACAGGGATATATTCAAACCAAAGAGGATATTGAAAACACAGTCGTCAAAAACACCTCCAATGGTATCCCGTTATTTTTGAAAACAGTTGCCACCGTACAGATCGGCGCCGATATTCGGCGAGGTTCACTCGAAAAAGACGGAAAAGGACAGGTTGTCGGCGGCATCATCGTCATGCGTAACGGCGAAAATGCAAAAGCCGTCATCGATCGTATCAAAGAAAAAATTAAAGAAATAAAAAACGGTTTACCTCAGGGTGTTGACATTCTGACATCCTATGACCGCAGCACATTGATCGAAGAAGCCATCGGAACGCTCGATCGGGCGTTGATCGAAGCCGCTATCGTCGTATCGCTTATGGTCGCGATCTTTTTGCTACACTTCCGAAGCATATTACGGATTATCATTGAAATTCCTGTCGCGGTACTGCTTTCATTTATTCTGATGCGCCTGTTCGGCATTACGTCGAACATTATGAGTTTAGGAGGAATTATTCTTGCCATCGGCGTCATCGTCGATTCATCGATTGTCATGGTCGAAAATGCTTACCGCAATATTGCCAACGCCATCAAGGAAAAAGGGCACTTAAACGCCGAAGATTATAAGGCGATATCGATTCAATCGGCCAAACAAGTAGGCCGCGCGATTTTCTTTTCGGAACTGATCATCCTCGTTTCATTTCTCCCCGTTTTTTTGTTGACCGGACAGGAAGGTAAACTTTTTATTCCGCTCGCATTTACCAAAACGTTCGTTATGGTTGGCGCCTCAGTTGTAGTCATCACATTGATTCCGGTGCTCATGACGTTATTGATGCGAGGGAAATTCCGCGATGAAAATGAGAATCCCGTTACTAAGATTACAAACAAACTTTACGAGCCTGTAATTCGATGGGTTTTGAATTACCGTAAAACGACGATTGGAATCAACCTGCTTGCGTTGATCGTTACGATTCCGATGATTCTCGATACTGGCTCAGAATTCATGCCCCCGCTTGATGAAGGCTCGATTCTCTACATGCCCGTGACGCTGCCCAACGCTTCGCTGACTGAAGTTAACCGAATTTTGCAGATGCAGGATAAAATCATCCGGAGCATTCCTGAAGTGGATCACGTGCTTGGCAAAGCCGGGCGAGCGGAAACGGCTACGGACAATGCGCCATTGAGTATGATTGAAACGATCATTCTCCTAAAACCAAAAAATGAATGGCGGCCTGGCATTACCAAAAGCGACATTATCAATGAATTGGATTCCAAGCTTCAAATTCCCGGCGTGAGTAACGGATGGACGCAGCCGATCATCAACAGGATTAACATGCTGGCGACGGGCGTTCGCACTGATATCGGATTCAAAGTTTTCGGCGATAATCTCGATACGCTTGAATATTATGCCGTGAAAGCGGAACAAATTTTAAAATCCGTGGATGGCGCGGCGGACGTCGTTGCCGAGCGCGTACAAAACGGGCTTTATCTCGACATTGATATCAAACGCGAAGCTATTGCGCGCTACGGAATCAATATTGCAGATGTACAGGATATTGTCGAAACGGCCATCGGCGGACAAAATTTAGGTACGATACTCGACGGCCGTATGCGCTTCCCCATCCGTATGCGTTATGATCGCGATCTGCGCAATAATGTCGATGAATTAAAGCGCCTGATCGTTCCCATCAATCCTGGATCAACAATGGCTTCTACATCGATGAATTCTCAACCGGCTTATCGTCCCGTTGTCAATAACGGAATGAACTCACCGGCGATGAATTCCAATGAAACAGGAAACGATCCGTTTTCACTCAATCGCATCGATCAGGGGGCTAAGTTGTATCTGCCTTTATCGGAATTGGCCGATATTCGGATTCAATCAGGTCCTCCGATGATCAGCAGTGAAAACGGCATGTTGCGCTCGATCGTGTACATGAATACGCGGGGCCGCGATATGGGCAGCGTCATGGATGACGCTAAACACGCCATTGAATCGCAACTAAAACTTCCAAGCGGTTACTCATACACCTGGAGCGGCCAGTACGAAAGTAAGATGCGAGCGCAACGAACGATTATGATCATCATGCCGGTTGTTTTTCTGATCATTTTTGTGCTGCTCTATTTCACGCTTCATGATTACAAAGAAGCGTTCGTCGTGATGCTGTCGGTGCCGTTTGCGTTGATCGGCGGCGTGTATATGATTTATGCGATGGGATATAATTTTTCGGTTGCCGTATGGGTTGGATTCATCGCGTTGTATGGCATCGCCGTTGAAACCGGCGTTGTCATGGTGGTGTATCTTCATGAGGCTCTTGATAAACGGTTACGTGCTTTTCACAACGGCGAACGCGGGCCGATCACGATTAAAGATATTTATGAATCGACCATCGAAGGTTCCGTACTGCGCTTACGCCCAAAACTCATGACAGTCAGCACGAGCCTGATTGGTTTGGTCCCTGTAATGTGGGCTACCGGAACGGGCTCGGATGTGATGAAACCGCTCACGGCGCCAATGATCGGTGGATTGATCACATCGGCGATTCACGTATTGATCGTAACGCCGATTTTATTCGCCATGATGAAAGAACGCGCGCTGAAAAAAGGCACGCTCGAGATTTCAAAAATGGCCGATTGGATGAAATAAATTTAGCGGAGAGATATATGAAATCATTTGTTTTAGTCATCATCGGTTTTTCTATCGGACTCATGTTGTTAAATGGCTGTACCGGTAAATCCGACAACGCCGTCCATGAGCATGCCGATGAAAAAGCCATCTATTACTGTCCGATGCATCCACAGATCACTTCGGATAAACCCGGCGTGTGCCCGATCTGCCACATGGATCTCGTCAAAAAAACCGATGATGCCGGCGTCGATGCGATGGCTATGAGCGATGAATTGAAATTGAGCGACCGCAAACAAGTTCTGGCTAATGTTGCAACCACGAAAGTGGTGTTATCTGAATTGTCTAAAAAAATTACGGCATACAGTTATCTCGATTTTGCCGAGCAGAACCGGCGCGTGATTACGGCCCGATTCAACGGACGCATTGAAAAATTGTATGTCAATAAAACCGGCGATTACATCGGTAAAGGCCAGCCGTTATTTGATATTTACAGTCCCGATTTATTGCAGGCACAAAATGAATATCTGATCGCGCTTAATTCCAAAGCCGGCTTTGATGGATCGTTGATCAAATCGGCCAGGAAAAAACTTGAATTGTACGGCGTCACAGACGATCAAATTCAATCATTAGAAAAAACAAAAGAACCTCTGTACGTGCTGACTTTTTTATCGCCTTTCAGCGGAACGGTTATTGAAAAAAGCATCCAGGAAGGCATTTATGTCAATGAAGGAACCAAGTTGTACGACGTTGCCGATTTATCGGTTTTATGGAATCTGGCTGAAGTGTATGAAAACGATTTACCTTATATCAAGGCCGGCCGAAGCGTTGAATTAAAAACGCAGTCTTATCCCAATGAGACTTTTCGGGGAACGGTGACATTTATTTATCCGGTCGTCAATGCGCAAACTCGTACGGTCAAAATTCGTTCGGAGTTTGTCAACACCGGCAACAAACTCAAACCTCAAATGTATGGTGAATCAAGTTTTGCCGTCGATCTCGGTAAAGGCATTGCGATTCCATCCGACGCCGTATTATTCACCGGTAAACGTAATGTCGTTTGGATCAAAACGGGCCATAACACTTTCGAAGCCAAAGACGTTACGGTCGGAATGAAAATCGATGGACAATACCAAATTCTTTCGGGACTTAAGGAAGGCGATGAGATTGCCGTCACCGGCGGATTCTTGATCGATTCTGAAAGCCAACTCAGAACAGGATTAGCAACAGATGATCATCAGCATGATTAATTTAAATTTCCCTATTTAACATTAACCAGAAAGGAATTCGTTATGAAACAGGCATTATCATTATTCGGTTTGGCGAGCATTTTTGCCGCGGTCGCTTTCGGTCAGGATCAGACCAACAAAGAAACGATCATCAACTTACCGACTATCAAGTGTTCGATGTGCGTGAAAACCGTCAAAAAAGCCGTCGGGACAATCGACGGGATTGTCGAGACAACCATCGATCTTGATAAAAAAACGGCAACGGTAAAATTTGATCCGGTTAAACTTACTGTAGCCGATATTGAAAAAGCTATAGCCGCGTCCGGCTACGATGCCAATGAAAGTAAGCGCAATGCCGACGCTTATAGTAAACTTCCCAACTGTTGCCAATAATGATTTAAACTGAAAGGACAATTTATGATGTGGAAGCGTTGGATTGTTTTGGCTTTGATGATTCAGGCTTGCGAAAGTTCTCAAAATTACCCTGTCGAGTATCGCGGATCACTGAAGTCCATTATGCACGACGGTAATGCGTCCGCGACGATTGATTTAGACACTTTGAAAAACCGCTCCCATTTATACGCGCTTGGCGCGGCTGAAAATTTGGATGGTGAAATTTTAATTTGGGACGGACAGCCGCTAACGGCGCGCGTCCGCGGCGATTCGCTTATTATAGACTCTACCTTCAATACCAAGGCAGCGTTGTTGGTTTTCGTAAGCGTGCCAAAATGGAAAGAATTGCCGCTGTCTGAATCTGTCAAAACGATTGCTGACTTGGAAAAGTACATCAAAGAGAATCACAACAACCCGGCGCTTCCCGTCCCGTTTTTGATTACCGGAGAAATCGAATCGCTGAAGTGGCATGTTGTGCGCCCGGGTTCCGGTGAAAATTTAATGACTCACGACCAACACGCAGAAGGTGGGATTCAGGATAGTTTATCCGGAACAGCCGTTAATATTTTGGGTTTTTATTCGGATAAACATCAGGGCATCTTTACGCATCACTCGTCGAATGTGCACATGCACGTCAAAACCACTGACAAGAAATTGTCGGCCCATGTTGATGATGTATTATTCAATGGACGGACGAAGGTATTATTGCCGGAATGATATCAGGGGAGAAGTCTCTCCCCACGCCTCAGCTTGCCTCGCTCACGCTCGGGCGATCTTCGGCGCCCCTCTCTGTCTGTGGTATTTTGCAGATTTACTTGAATCATTATTAACGTTTAGTTATCCAAGGAATGAATCGTTTTTTGATTTCAATATTTATTCCATGTATTGACAAAGAATGTCCCATAAGCGAAGTTATGATAGCAATATCATTATTCTTAAATCGAATGATATAATAGAAAAACGTATCCGTTCCCATCCATTTGATTCGGTTCTCTCCTTCAGGATATGAGCATATTTTGGTTATCGACCTCAATTCATCGAAACCATATGTTTTTACATTATTCCATTT
>JABWBZ010000155.1 GCA_013359335.1 bacterium | reverse complement strand
TGTGAATTAACGGCGAAAAGGAGTGGTGTACAGGATGGCCGATCAGGCCGTAAAGCGCGGTTGAAGCGTTTATGTCATCAGTCGTATTCAATGATCCGATTCTAATGAAGCGGCTTCGAAAAATCGGTGAATAAACTCTCATCGATCGCATCCGAAACGCTGACATTTTCCATTCGTATGAAATTGTCCGCCGCCATCGCGGATTTTAATACTGATAATTTAATACTGTTGAAATCTTTCCATTCTTCCCAAAGATAATCGCCCGTTTCCGTACTGTCGCCATTTAATACAAATTTCCATCGATCCATCAGATGCGTCGTTTTGTTGATATATACCCAGTAATGGTCTTTGGGAGTCAAACCGACGTCGCTAAACGAAAGATGTACGATATCATGTTCGATGCCGGATTCATCTTTGGATGAGCCTTCGTACTTCAACGTCACACCGGGATCTTTGATTTTCCATGGCATGATCAGCCAATACGTATCGTTGATAAACCGGCCGTAACCGTAATCCAATTGTTTTTGCAAGGTCGAATCGGCGGTGACTTTCTGACTGTCGAGGTACGCTTCACCGGATTTTTTATTGACGTCATTGAAAAGAACCGCGTAGGATTTACCGTCGCGCATTTTACCTTCGACGCGATACCGGCCTGTCCATTTATCCCACAAGTGCGCGTGACGGACAGACGGAACTCGCCTCCGCGCTACCACGAAATCAAATCGGATATACCGCGCATCGTTAAACGCTTTCTGACCGCCCATGGCTTCCATCATTTGATTGGCAATGGCCAACGACGCCGAATCTGCATTCAATGCCGGAGCGGCAGTGAGTTTTACTACTTCAACTTCTTTTTTTTTCGAACACGCGACAAACAGCAGCAACGTTGCCAGAGAAACAATTAAAATTTTCATGATTTGAATATTCCACATTTATTTGATTTTTGCTTTTTGCGATTCAAGATACGCCGCATCGGCGACTTTCCATTTGACATTATAACGATCGCCGGTCGCCGTATCATACAATACAAGATATTTATTGCTGCCGAAATGGAACACCTGCACTTGCAGAATTTGTTCGTCTTTATCCAACGGAAGATCGTCAAAAATTTTATACATCTTCAATTCAACCGGCGTCACTTCCGATCCGATAGTAGGATGAAGCAAATATTTATTTAATACATTGCTCATGACGTAATTATCGCCTTTCAGGAACATATCGCTGACTAGAACGCCGCCCACCGTTCCGCCGATAATCGACAGTAGCGACAAAGGGTGCGCAAGTTTTTTAGCGCCTTTTTGATTGCTCGCCGCATCGGCCGCGACGTAACCGACCGCGAGGCCAATGCCTCCGCCGACGACACCGCCGATGATATGCGCGGATTTTTTCGAGCCTTGATACGGCACGACGAGTCTCGATACGGCGTCAGCGGGTAATTCCATTCGCTGTCCGTAACGCTCGATCACCAAAACATCCGACGACATCTCGATAATTTTCCCGCTGAAATCCACTTCGTCGACGTAGATCGTCGCACCGGAAATTTTGTTACGGTCGATCACCTCTTGCCATTTCGGATTGTGCACCGTGCGAAGGTTTTCGCCGCATGCCGCTAAAAGCAAACAGGCGAAACTAACGGTCCATGTTTTTATTATTGGTAAATTCATTTTCTACTCTCCCTTGATAATTTTAATTCGCCTGTGGATTATACAAAACGCCCGATAATCCGTCACGGTCAATGCGCCAAAAAACGTTCCGCATCGATCGCCGCCATACATCCCGTTCCTGCCGCCGTAATCGCCTGGCGGTAATAACTGTCCTGCGCGTCGCCGCACGCAAAAACGCCGGGAATATTCGTCTTTGTCGATTTCGGCTGCGTCACGATATAGCCGTTCTCATCCATATCGAGAAAACCTTTGAAGATGCCGGTGTTCGGTTGATGCCCGATCGCAATGAACAGTCCCTGCGTCGGAACTTCCGTGAGTTCTTTCGTCACGAGGTTGCGCAATTTCACGCCTTGGATGTGCGACTGCTGATCGCCGACGACGTCTTCGACGACCGAATCGTAGATGAATTTGATCTTCGGATTATTTTTCGCGCGGTCAAGCATGATCTTGGAGGCTCGAAATTCCTTGCGCCGGTGTACGATCGCCACTTCATTGGCAAAACGCGTCAGATACGTCGCCTCTTCCATCGCCGTATCGCCGCCGCCGACGACCATGATGTTTTTACCTTTGAAGAAAAATCCGTCGCACGTCGCGCACGCGGAAACGCCGTAACCCATCAGTTCTTTTTCCTTGGGTAAACCGAGCAATTTCGCCGACGCGCCGGTCGACACGATCACCGTCTCGCTCCAATGCTCTTCTCCGGAGTCGTCGACCAATTTAAACGGGCGTTGCGAAAAATCGACTTTTTCGATCGAACGAAATATACACTCTGCGCCGAAGCGTTTTGCCTGCTCGCGCAAAAGTTCCATCATTTCCGGGCCCATGATGCCTTTGGGAAAGCCGGGATAGTTCTCCACCTCGGTTGTGATGGTCAATTGTCCGCCGGGCTGATGCCCTTCGAAAACAAGCGGCGCGAGATTGGCGCGCCCGGCATAAATCGCCGCCGTAAAACCCGCAGGCCCTGAACCAATGATCGTGATCTTCCTGATTTTCTTTTCCATCTACATCCATCCTCTACAGATTAGTTAAACATTGTTTCCGCAATCGCTGCACGAGACTCCACTGCAAAGGAATTTGCGTTACGCATTGCAATAAACCTCCCGCCAGAAAATAAGCGATAGCGGAACCATCCGGCTTGAATTGTAACCATAATATCGTCGAAAAAATTCCTGAAACGGCGATCCAAAGCGGCGCGCGGCTGAGATAAGCTTTTAATCCAAAAGGTTTATCGAAATGTCTCGAAAAAAATAAAAACCACAAGCGATCCGCCGCCCAACCACTTAAAAAAAATACGACCGCACCCGCCAGCGTCTGCAGCCACCAAAAAATATTGATTTCGGAATAAACCAAAGCCAGCCCGAGCCAGATTACCAACGCCGAAAGATTGGCATACGTAAAATTACGCACGATCGCCTGAAACCATCGTTCAGATTCCGATTGCAGCAAATGGCGTCTCATGAGTTGATGTTCGTCCGTCGTCATTTGAATTTATATAATAAATGGCGACGAAATGATACTCATATCACACTGAAAAATCAAACATAAAAAAGCCTGTTTCAACACCCACGTAATAAGCAAAATTTGGTCAAACGTTGAATAGAGGCGAGACGATTCGAAACACGAATTATGAGTTCCGTTCTACACAGCCGCACCAAATAAAAACCAGCGAAGCAACCTCCGCTGGTTTCATTCAATTCAACCCATAGAATAAATTCTTACATGATACCTTGTTTCATCGCTTCCCGGGCGGTCATTCCTCCGGCCATTTGTACAATGCGCTCATCATAATAATCTGCGATCCGCGCCACCGATTTGATCGAGGCGGTAAATTCGTTTTCGTCTAAGTTCGCGCCGGCCAAAGAATGGCTGAAAATAATCGTACCGTCAAACGTCAACCCAAAAGCGCCGAAGTGAATGACGGCATTTTCTCTCAACAAAAATTTCATCAGGTTGTCGTCGATATTGGCATTCTGCACGACATACGAAAACGATTCCACGACGACATCGTTTTCATGCCACGGACGAATCACGGTTTGAATGGCCGTCGTGCCCTCAAAAACCAGGAATCTCCCGTCTTCGTGTTTCTCAAACGTACTCTTATACATTTTTTTCAGAAAACCTTCCACTTTGTTCTGAACTTTCATCATCAACTGTTCAGGAGAAAGTTTGGATGCGCGCGACACGGCGGCTTTCTTAGCTTTTTTAACGGGTTTGGGTTTTTTAGCCACGATTTTTTTTGCCGCCTTTTTAATCGCCTTTTTTACAGGCTTGGCTTTTTTAACCGCTTTTCTCTTTGTTTTTTTGGCCATAACGAATGCTCCTGAATTTATCGGGTGTGAATCACAATGATTTGGCAAAAATTTAGATTTGGAAAGATAATGTAAAGTTATGCAAAATGCCGATTAAAAGTCAAGCAATCATTCATTTGAAATTGCCTTTTGAACCTGCTGCATTACGTGCCGGACATTGCGGATAAATCCGGCAAATTTAGTTCGTTTAACGGCGCTGTTCTTAAACCGCTTTTGAAAAGCTTCCGGTTGCATTGCCGCAAGTTCTTCCAAGGGTTGATTGATATTTTCCATACGCGGATTAAACGGTTCGACATCCGTCGGTTTTGAAAATTTATTGTTCCACGGACAAACGTCCTGGCAAATATCGCAGCCGTAAATCCAGTTTTTCATCGGTAAATCCGGCAGCGAATCGCCTCGGTGTTCGATAGTGAGATAGGAAATACAACGCGTCGAATTCACTACATACGGTTCGGTAATCGCCTGCGTCGGACACGCATCGATGCAACGCCGGCACGTTCCGCAGAAATCGGCCGCCGGTTCGTCATAGTCCAGTGGTTTATTGACGATGATTTCACCGAGGAAAACCCATGAACCCATATCGCGGGTAATGACGTTGGAATGTTTGCCTTGCCATCCGATACCGGCTTTCGCCGCCCAATATTTATCCATGACCGGCGCCGTATCGACACAGCACTGGCCTTCGATCGAGCCGTCCATTTCCTGAATTGCATTCAATAGCTGATGCAGTTTATTTTTAACGACAATATGATAATCCTCACCCCATGCATAACGGGAAATTTTTCCGACCGAAGGTTCATTCGAAATCGAAAAAGGCGTGTAGTAATTTAACGCAACGCAAATGACTGAACGAGCGCCGGGAAATAACACGCGAGCATCTTCTCGCTTATCGCGGTTTCGCTCCATCCAATTCATTGTGCCGTGATAACCGCGGGTAAGCCATTCTTCAAGTTGTGAAGCGGTTTCAGCTTTTTCTGCGCGTGCAATTCCGACTTTATGAAATCCGATTTCGAGAGCTTTTGATTTAATTTGTTCAGAAAAACTCATGCTATTATCGACACTCCAAAAGAGAATATTCGGCTATAATGCGACTTAATTCCAACACTTCCCGAATTAATTTTCCCTATTTCTGCTATGAATCGGCAGAAACGACTTATGTGGCTTTCGGATACTCCTGTAAAAACACGTTGAAAGTATAAATCATTTCGTGGTTTGTTTCAAGAAAGGTTACCTGTAAATTTTCTATTGTTTTCGTTTATCATCTGTTATATACTGATCAAGACATACTCAATAAAATATCCTGCCACGCACTTCATCCAAGTATTTTTGCGCTGAAAGTAACGCATAACAATCATGAAAGGATGGGTATGCCCGAATTGCAGTACAGCATCCTGAGCACTATCAAATATTTTGATGTATTTCACTATCCATTGGCGAGCCGCGAAGTTTTTACAACTTTGCCGACCAATTCTGTAACTGAAAAAGATGTTCAATCGATGCTCGAATCAATGGTTCGTTCCGGCGTGATCCAAGAGAGCGGGCAATTTTATTTTTTACCGGGCCGTTCGCCAGCCTTAATTCATGAACGCAATGACCGTGAAGCACTAGCCAAAATCATGCAGAGACGCGCAAGGTGGGTTACGCATGTTTTTAAGCGTTTTCCGTTTGTCCGAGCGGTTTTCCTGACCGGAAGTCTTTCAAAAAATGTTGCCTATGATAATTCAGATATCGATCTTTTAATTGTCACGGCGCCTTACCGTGTGTGGATTTGCCGTACACTGTTTACAATTTTCAAAAAGCTTCTCCTCCTGAATTACAATAAATATTGTTGTTTTAATTTCATCGTTTCTGAAGACGCTTTGGCCATCGAACAGCGTAATATCTATACGGCTATTGAAACGGCGACCGTAATGCCACTTTGGAATCTGGCAATCTTCAGGCGTTTTAACGAAGCAAACCGATGGATTTTTGATTTTTTACCGAACTGGATTTCCAATGAAGACCATCAGTTGCTAATCTCATCACGCCGCTCATGGTTTCAATGGCTTGTAGAAAAATGTCTCAGCGTTTTACCGCTCGCCCGGTTGGATGAACGATTATTGAAAATTTGGAAAATTATTTGGGCCAAGCGTCATCCTGAATTGACCGCTGAAGAACGCGAATTACGTTTCCAATGCAGCCGGGACATTTCAACCCGATGGGATATTAATTATTATGAAACGATTCGTAAAAAAATAACCGATTGATCCATATGCGAATTCTTTTCAGTCAATCCTATTTCCGAATCTTCGATCCCAAAGAAATGCAGAGGCAGATGCCGTATCCTCCGCTTGGCACTTTGATCGCGGCCACATTGATGCGGGAGCATGGACATGATGTTCATTGCGTTGACGGAATGCTTGCGGCTTCACTCGATATTTTTGACCGAAAGATTGAAGAATTCCGTCCGGATCTCGTCGTCATGTACGACGATGAATTCAATTATCTCACGAAAATGTGTTTGTCGAACATGCGTTATGCGGCCTTTTACATGATCCGCAAAGCCAAGTCCCTCAAAGTGCCAGTCATTGTTTACAGCTCAGACGCAACCGATCATGCCCATGCTTATCTTCAGGAAAAATGCGACGCAATTATCGTGGGCGAAGCTGAAAATACTTTGATTGAATTAGTGAGCGCTTTTTCCAACCATCGTTTTGAAACAGAAAAACATTCGATCAAGGGATTGAAATTTTCAGACGACGGGCAATTGCATACAACTCCCAAACGAGAATGGATTGATGATCTGGATTCGCTTTCCGACCCTGATTTTACGATGATCGACATCGAAGCTTACCGTAAACTCTGGCTTAAGCATCATGGATATTTTTCCATAAACATTTCTACAACGCGCGGCTGTCCGTATCATTGCAATTGGTGCGCTAAACCGATTTACGGCCAAATTTATCATTCGCAGTCACCAGCGAAAACCGTGCACCAGTTAGTTAAATTAAAAAATAATTACCTCGCCGATCACGTGTGGATTACCGACGATATTTTCGGATTGAAACCAGGATGGCTCGAATCATTTGAGACAGAATGTAAAAAGCAGAATATCGTTATACCTTACAAGTGCCTGACGAGAGCGGACTTGTTGTTAAAAGCGGATACCATTAACCATTTAAAAAATTCTGGTTGCCGTACAATCTGGATCGGCGCTGAATCCGGCTCGCAAAAAATCCTGGATGCCATGGAAAAAGGTACGAAAGTCGAACAAATTTACGAAGCGACGGATAAGGCGAAAAAAGCCGGAATGGAAGTTGCGTTTTTCATACAATTCGGTTACACCGGCGAAATGTGGTCAGACATTCAATTGACCCGTAAAATGATCCGTGAATGTTTACCCTCCGAAATCGGCATTTCCGTCTCCTACCCGCTTCCGGGAACGAAATTTTATGAACGCGTTCGCGATCAACTCAAGCAAAAAAGCAATTGGACGGATTCCGACGATCTCGATCCGATGTTCAGCGGAACGTATGAACAAATTTTCTACAAAATTCTCCATCGATTTGTTCATGCGGAATACAGGATGCTGTTGAATTACAAGCAGAGGCAATGGACTCAACTGCCCAGAGCAATTTATCATTGTCTGCGATTTTGGTTTTTAAAATTCGTTTACTTCCTTATTTAAAAAAAGCACAATGACATCGCTTGTTCAAAATGCTTCGATTGATTTTCAATCCGTTGCAGCCGCCTTTACACGCCAATCGGTTCATTACGATGATTATGAAAAAAGTAATCCTATCCTCTACTGGATGCGTAAGCAGGTATGGCAGCATGTTGAATCTTTTTTAAAGCCGAACTCCCGAATTCTGGAACTTAATTCCGGCACAGGCATCGATGCCGTTCATTTTGCACAACTTGGCCACCATGTTCATGCAACGGATATTTCCGATGGAATGCTTCTGCAGTTAGAAAATAAAATACGACAGCATCAATTAGAAAAACAAATAACTTTCCAGCAATGCTCATTTACCGCGCTTGAACAAATACCAACCCAACAATTTGACTATATTTTTTCAAATTTCGGAGGGTTGAACTGTATTGAAGATCTGAAAATTGTTACTCACCATTTGCCGAGGCTTTTAAAAGCCAGTGGAATTGTTACATGGGTGATCCTTCCCCGAATTTGTCCCTGGGAAATTCTGATGGGCTTAAAAGGCCATCTAAGATTGGCAGCACGAAGATTTAAAAAAGGAGGCAGTCCCGCCCATATCGAAGGTGTTCATTTCAAATGTTTTTATCATTCACCGGCACCCGTCATGCGAGCGATGGGGAAAAAT
>JABWBZ010000154.1 GCA_013359335.1 bacterium | reverse complement strand
CCCCGAAGTGTGGGAAGCGCTCGAAGGCGTGATCGGCGACCGTCCCGTCTTGTTGAACCGCGCTCCTACGCTTCACCGTCTCGGTATTCAGGCGTTCGAACTGGAAAACGGCAACCTGATGATGGAAGCGACGTTTCTCGACCCGTATCATTTGATCAGGTTGAACGTACAAATCAATCCACGGACACGGTTGATCGAAGCAGCTAAGAGCGAAATGGCTAATCATCCCCACTCCGCCTGCCCAAGCGTCACGGATAAAGCCAAACAGTTAATCGGTCTTTCCATAACACGGGGAATCACGAAAGAAATCAATAGACTCATTGGCGGCATGGAAGGATGCGTTCACCTGCGTGAATTGTCGTTGGAAACCGTCAATTTCGCCGCAACCGTTTTGATCGGGTACGATGAGGGTTTCGGGCTCATGAGCAGAGATTTCAATATTCTCGATGAAAAAAAACGATACGATCTTTCGAAGCATTTATTAAAAAACACGTGCCATATTTACAAACAAACTGAATAGTCAATTTTACAGGAGTTGACATGCGAATAGGCCCTTATACCGTATTTCCTATCGAAACGGGAAATTTTGCATTGGATGGCGGCGCGATGTTCGGCGTCGTTCCGAAAAATCTTTGGAGCAAAACTAATCCCGCGGACGAACAAAACCGGATCGATATGACGATGCGGTGCCTGCTCCTGGTTCATGATAATGGCCGGAAAATTCTCATTGATAACGGTTCGGGTCATAAATATAACGAAAAATTTGCTGCCATCTACCGCCTCGATCATAGCGAATTGACGTTAGAAAAATCTTTGAAGGCGCTTGGATTCAAACCTGAAGACGTCACCGACATGGTGCTCACCCATCTGCATTTCGATCACGCAGGCGCTTCGACCAAACTGGACGCCGCAGGCAACAGCGTTCCGGCTTTCCCCAATGCAAAATATTACGTGCAACGTAAGCAATTCGAGTGGAGCCAGAATGCCAGCGAAAAAGACCGAGCCAGTTATCTCAAGCCTGATTATATGCCGTTGATAGATCAAGGCATTCTGGAACTCGTGGATGATGCCGACAAACTTTTTCCGAACATTCGTTTCTTTATCGCCAGCGGCCATTCTCCGTCGCAGCAATTGCCCATCATTTCTGACGGACAGTCAACCTTATTTTTCTGTGGTGATTTGATTCCCATGACGCCCCACGTGGCCATTCCGTACGTGATGGCTTACGATATTCAGCCGCTCGTGACCATCGAAGAAAAGAAAAAAATTCTTGAACAAGCGATTGTTGAAAAATGGTTTTTGTTTTTTGAACACGATCCGAAAACGGCATGCGCCACCGTTCGAAAAGATCCAAAAGGTTTTACGATTGATCAGGTGATATATTTTTAATGTTTAAACAAAAGCACATCGCCGTCATCATTCCCGCCGCCGGCGTCGGTCAACGGATGAAATTTGCATCCGAAGGCAAATCCAAACAATTTCTGACGCTTCAGGATAGACCGCTGATTTATTACACGTTGAAAAAATTTGAAGATTCCGACTATGTTGACGACATCATTATTGTTTGCGAGGAAAAATGGATTCCTTTTGTCGCGACCGATGTCGTTGATGCGTACGAATTTACCAAAGTCCGGAAAATCGTTACCGGCGGCACGCAGCGGCAAGACAGCGTTTTCAATGGGCTCAAAGCTATTGAGCGCGCCGATATCGTGCTGGTGCACGATGCTGTTCGGCCATTTATCTCCACGAAAAAAATTAATGAACTGATCGAAGAATGTCTTACGCATGAAGCTGTGATTCTTGCCGTTCAACCTAAAGATACGATCAAATCGCAAGACCGGCATCAATTCGTCGATAAAACGCTCGATCGGACGGAGTTGTGGAATGTTCAGACTCCGCAGGCATTTCAGTACGATCTTTTAATGGATGCTTTTACTGAAGCCCACCGGAAAAATTTTTATGGAACGGACGAATCGACTTTAGTGGAAGCTCTCGGCGTTAAAGTCAAATTATTGGAAGGCGAATATCAAAACATCAAGATCACGACTCCGGAAGATTTAGTCATAGCGGAAGCCATATTAAGAAAATTGGAATAAATGCGCCGGCACAGGTTTTATAATTTTTTTAATTTGACAAACCGGCGTACTTTATATTAATTTCCCGCAGTTAAACACCCTAAACACCCACCTATTTTTTTTATGAGGAATGACCATGGACGAGTATAAAGATTACATGAAAAAAGGCCGCGAATTTTTTATTCAGAATGATTTCAGAAAATCGTTTGAATTTTTTAATGCCGCATTGGATATGATCAAAGATCTCAAAGACGGCGACGACGGCAAACAACATTATTACATCACCCAGGAATGCGTCTTTGACGCACTTGAACGTATGCAGGACTATAAAAATGCCATTCAGCGTATCGATCATGTTATCGAAGAAGAAAAAGCTAAAGGCGATAATGCGCCCGTGAAGCACATCGCTCACTTCATGCAGCGCAAAGCGTGTCTCGAAATCAAAAACGGTAACAATCGGCCGGGCGTTAAACTAGCTGGCGATGCTTACGATCTAAGCTTTAAAACCAAAGAACAAACCAACTGCGAAATCGCCGCCAAAATCTGGAATGAACACCAACGTGGAACCAAAATTACGACTGAACATTTGGAATATTGGCAAAAACATCATAACTATTGGGTTGCCGACAGAGAACAAACGCTTTAATTCTGCAAAAATAGGATTATTTTCACGAAGGTTGCTGCTTTTGCAAGAGCAACCTTTTT
This sequence comes from bacterium, assembly GCA_013359335.1. GTDB lineage: Bacteria > CLD3 > CLD3 > SB21 > SB21 > JABWBZ01. The sequence goes on along the minus strand of JABWBZ010000154.1, from coordinate 5,547 downwards.
TGTTGATTAAAACGAACGAAATGAATCAAAGAAAACCTTGATTATTCCTCACTTCATGTATATATTGCGCCGTTTGAATTTAACACTAATTTTTTTAAAACACGCTCACATAGTTCCAAGGGAAAATTATGGATTTCAAATTCAGCGAAGAACAAGAACTGATTCGTGAAACGGCCAAAAATTTCGCCCAAGAGTACCTGGCTCCGTTTGCTCACGAACGGGATGAACATCAAAAATTCCCAAAAGAAGCCGTCGAAAAATTAGGCGAATTGGGTTTTATGGGTATGATGGTTTCTGAAAAATACGGCGGTTCGGGACTCGACGCGATGACGTATGTTTTGGTCATTCAGGAACTCTCCAAAGTCGATGCGTCGGCCGGCGTGATTTGTTCGGTTAATAATTCGTTAGTGTGTTTTAACATTGAAAAATACGGTACGGAAGAACAGAAACAAAAATACCTCGTTCCCTTAGCTAGTGGAAAAGCGCTCGGCGCCTATTCCCTATCCGAAGCTTCTTCCGGGAGCGATGCCGCCAGTCTGCAGTGTTTTGCCGAGAAAAAAGGCGATCATTATTTAGTCAATGGCACAAAATTATGGGTCACCAACGGCGCGAGTTCCGATTACGTCGTATGTTTCATCCGTACCGACCGCTCCAACAAAACCAAAGGCATCAGCGCGTTTATCGTCGATAAAAAGTTTCCTGGTTTCCGCGTCGGCAAAAAAGAAAATAAACTCGGCATCCGCGCGTCCGACACGACGGAATTGGTTTTCGAAAACTGTATGATTCCGAAGGAAAATCTTCTCGGTGAAGAAGGTATTGGATTTAAAATCGCTATGGAAACGCTCGATGGCGGACGGATCGGTATCGCCGCACAGGCCATCGGTATTGCCGAAGGCGCATTGGATGAAGCCGTTAAATATTCAAAAACGCGCGAACAATTCGGCCAGCCGATTTCCAAATTTCAAGCCAATGAATTTAAAATCGCCGATATGGCGACGCGCGTCGATGCAGCCAAAATGCTGCTGTATCGCGCCTGCTGGCTCAAAGATAACGGCCAGAAATACGGCAAAGAAGCCGCGATGGCCAAATTATTTGCATCGGAAACCGCTATGGCCGTCACGACGCAAGCGGTTCAAATGCACGGCGGTTACGGCTACACCAAAGAATATCCGGTGGAACGTATGATGCGCGATGCCAAAATTACGGAAATTTACGAAGGCACTTCTGAAATTCAACGCGTTGTGATCGCGCGTCACGTACTCAATTCATGAGGGAGGCAGGATGAACGCATTTGAAATGATGGAAGAAAAAGATCATGAAGAGGTGGTTTTTTTCAGCGATAAAAAAAGCGGTTTGCGCGCAATTGTCGCCATTCATAATACCACATTGGGGCCGGCGTTAGGCGGCTGCCGAATGTATCCGTACGCCTCGGCCGAACAAGCGCTCACCGATGTGTTACGCTTATCGCGCGGTATGACTTATAAAGCGGCCGTTGCGGGATTGAATTTGGGAGGCGGTAAAGCTGTCATCGTCGGCGATCCTAAAAAGGACAAAACGGAAATGTTATTCCGTTCATTTGGCCGATTTGTCCAAGGACTCGGCGGGCGGTATATTACAGCCGAAGACGTGGGTACGAACGTGACGGACATGGAATACACACGGATGGAAACGAAATACGTCACCGGCATTTCGCGGGCTTTGGGCGGCAGCGGCGATCCTTCCCCTGTTACGGCTTTAGGCGTCTACCGCGGTTTAAAAGCCTGCGTTGAAAAAGTATTCAATACTCAATCTCTAAAAGGAATGCGCATCGCCGTTCAAGGCTTGGGACACGTCGGTTATTATTTAGTGCGTCACCTTCATGATGAAGGCGCAAAGTTAATAGTTTCTGATATTGACGGGGAACGGGTAAAGAAAGTTGTCAATGAATTCAACGCCGAATACGTGGAGGGTGACAAAATTTATTCTGTTGACGCCGACATTTTTGCGCCGTGCGCGTTAGGCGCCATCGTCAACGATCAAACCATTCCGCAATTCAAATTCAAAATCATCGCCGGCGCCGCCAATAATCAATTAGCCGATGAAGACCGGCACGGCAAAATGCTGATCGACCGTAACATCGTTTATGCTCCCGATTATGTCATCAATTCAGGCGGCTTGATCAATGTTTATAACGAACTCGAAGGTTATAACCAGGAAAAAGCGTTATCTCAAGCCAAAAACATTTACGACATTGTCAAAAATATTCTCGATTATGCCGAACGTGAAAAAATACCGACCTATGTGGCATCCAATAAAATTGCCGAGGAACGCATTTATCACATCGGCCGTATCAAACAAACGTACGTCAGCAAATCCGAAACGGTCATGCGCCGTCTGGAAAGATTTTAAATTGTTCTTTACCATAAGTTACAAAGTTTTTCGTGTATGAATCCTCATTTATTGGACGATGCGAGGTCTTCGGGAAAGCCGAATAAAGAAAAAAGTCCGAAGACCAGCCGCCGTGAGGCTCGTGAGACGGTTCTCCAGGTTCTGTATGCTTACGAACACACGCACGCCAATGTCCCGACGATCATCGATGACGTCTGCGATTCGTTTTCCGAGTTGGCCATGGGCTTTATCAAAAAGTTGGTTTTTCACGCAATCGAACAAGAAAAAGATTTGGACGCGTTGATCAAAACGCGGACAGAGAATTGGGATTTTGAAAGAATTGCTATCATTGACCGGTTGTTATTGCGTATGGCGATTTGTGAATTTTTGTATTTTGAAGATATTCCTCCTAAGGTATCGATTAATGAAATGATCGAAATTGCCAAACGCTACAGCACCGACCGAAGCAGTAAGTTCATCAACGGTATTCTGGATTCAGTTCTGGACGATCTGAAAGCGGCAGGAAAAATTCACAAAAGCGGGCGCGGAATGATAGATGTTTAAATTTTTTTTAAAGCCATTATCCCCAATCACAGCTTGCCTGAATCGCAAGCTGTTTTAGTTTATGAAAAAATTAATTGAAATAGCCGGCGTTCTTCCGGTGTCGGAAGTCAACGGCCCCGGTAAACGTTCGGTAATCTGGGTTCAAGGTTGTCCCAAACGCTGCCCTGGATGCTGGAATCCTGAATTTCTGGCTTTCGGATCCGATTGGAAATTAACTCCGAAAGAATTGGTCGAATATGTCCGGAAAGGAACACATTCCTTTTCCGATATTGAAGGCATTACATTCAGCGGCGGCGAACCTTTTTCGCAGGCTGCAGCGCTGGCGGAAGCGGCCAAAATATTTCGCCGGCTTGGTTTGAGCGTGATCAGTTATTCAGGCTGGACGTTAGAAGACATTCGTTTGACAAAAGATGGGAGCAAATTATTAAAACAATTAGACATTTTGATCGACGGTGAGTATATTCGTTCGTTAGCCACGACTCGCCGATGGCGAAGTTCATCCAATCAACGCGTTCATTTTTTGACCGAGCGGTATTCCCACTACCGTTCCAAGATCGAAACGGACGAGCAGGAATTTGAAATCACGCTGCAATCCGGAGGCGTTACCATCACCGGATTTCCCGATCAATCGGTCTTACGCGTTCTGCGCTAATCCGTAGATGTCGGCACAGTCCTTTTTTTATAAATGGAGTTTATAGTGTGAGCCTTGCAAAAAAACTAAAAGACGTAACGGAAGAGACCTTGCGTCTGATGGCGATCGTTGAAATCGGCAAGCTGTTGAATTCGACGCTCAATCTCGATAAAATTCTTGAAATCATTCTCGATACGGCCGTTAAAAATCTGAATGCGGATCGTGGCACCGTTTATCTGATCGATCACGAGAATAAACAGCTTTGGGCCAAGGTTTTGCAAGGCGACGTCAAAGTTGAAATCCGATTTCCGGTCGGCGCCGGCATTGCCGGCTACGTCGCGCAAACCGGAAAAAAAATAATGTTGAAAGACGCTTACAAGGACGAACGTTTTAACCCGGAATTCGACAAAAAGACCGGCTACAAAACAAAAACCATGTTGTGCACTCCGATGAAAAACCGTCAAGGCGAAATGATCGGCGTCTTTCAAATCATCAATAAACTGGAAGGATATTTCACACTCGACGACGTAAAATTTCTCGACACGCTTTCCGTCGACGCCTGCATTGCCATTGAAAATGCGCGCCTGCACGAAGAATCGCTTGAAAAAGAGCGCATGGAAAAAGAACTCGAGGTGGCGGCGACCATTCAAAAAATGATTTTGCCCAAAGAGGTCAAACAAATTCCGGGCTTTGAAATCGCGGGGTTCAATGTTCCCAGTAAACAGGTGGGCGGCGATTATTATGACGTCGTGCATTTACCCAACGGCAATGTCGCCCTGATCATTGCGGACGTGTCCGGCAAAAGCGTTCCGGGAGCGCTTTTAGTTTCGACATTACAAGCCTCGCTGCGCGCGTACTTGGAAAGCGATTTTGAATTAACAAAACTTGTCGGCAAACTTAATCGCGTCATTCTCGGAAATTCGACGGTCGATAAATACATTACTTTTTTTATTGGAATTCTTGAGCCGAAATCTAAAAAATTTATTTCGGTAAATGCGGGGCACAATCCCCCGCTGCTAGTCCGTAAAGGGACCATTACCAAGCTCAAGAACGGCGGTATTCCGCTTGGCATGGTCGAATTCGATCAGTACATCTGCGAAGAAAATATTTTACAGCCTGATGATATGATCGTTATGTTTACGGATGGCGTGACGGAAGCCGCCGATAAAAATGACGAATTCTACGATGACGAACGGCTTGAGCGGTGCGCCGCCAGCCATCCGAAAGTTTCGGCATTTCAGTTAAAAGATATTATTCATGATGATCTCAGAAAATTTGTCGGAAATGCCGAACAATCAGACGACATAACTATGTTGTTGCTAAAGTGTCTTTAATTTCGTTGCCATCAAATAAGAAATAACTTGAGGGAGTCTGCATGAAACGCGTTTTTTTTATTTTTGCTTTGGTAGCGGTCAATTTATCCGCACAAAACAATCCGTTTGCCGCAATGGTTTTGCAATGTACCGGCACAATTAAATTAATTGATCTCGAACAGGGTTCGCTCATCAAACCGGGTTCCATTCTCAAAAACGGCGATTCCGTCTGGATAGCCGATCAGGCAAGCTTACAAATCTTGGATATTACCGGCTCCAAACAAATTTACCGGCAATCTACCCGGCTGAATATTTCCGGTCAAACCAAAAACGATCCCTTGGTAGCAAAAATTATTCGTCAAATGGCAGTCATTCATGAATGGTCCAAGACGGCTGCGGAAAAAATGACGGTGCGCAGCGGAAATGCCGCGGAAATTTTTCTTGAATCTCCCAGAAATTCAACATTAACTGAAATGCCTCAACACTTGTCGTGGATTGAAAACTCAACTAAAAAATTTGACGTTGCCATTCGATGCTACGACAATGATTTTACGTTTGATGAAACGATTACAGGAAACAAGTATGCCATTTCTGAAAAAATTGGTATTAAAAAAAATGTTACCTACCACTGGTACGTTAAACCGCACTATGAAACGGCGCCGCAAATACCGG
>JABWBZ010000153.1 GCA_013359335.1 bacterium | reverse complement strand
ATCCTTCCAGAGTTGGTTGTATTCCTCATCGTCGCTACTCGCTGAAAAAATATCCGAAAAACCGAGTACGTGTTCGAGCTTAACTTCGCCGCCGATGCCGGCTTTGTCGGATGCTTCCCGCAGCATGTGCACGTATTGTTTTACCAGATCATGATCGATGCGCATGTTGGTAAAGTTGTATTGATTGGATTGAACGGTAACCGTCAAAGAAATTTTTCCTCGTTCGATTTTCTTTTTGAGAAATTCTTTGACTTCATTTTCCCGGTAAAGAAAAAGGCGCGGTCCTTTGAACGTTAAATCCAGATAACGATTATTGAGCGAACGTATTTCAACGGCGATGGAAGTTCCATTTTGAAGCTTTTCGGCTTTGCCGTATCCGGTCATGCTGTAGATCATAAATCAATAATTAAAATTAAGAATTAAAAATTACTGCCATAAAGATTTGAGGACTTTGTGCAGCGATTTCATTGAGAAAGATTAAAACTATTTTAAAAAACGATGACGGTGCCAGCGCCATGCCGTTTCAATGATCACGGAAAGATCGGCCAAACGGGGTTGCCATCCTAAAACTTTTTTTGCTTTTTCTGCGCTGCCGATGAGCACAGGCGGATCGCCTTCACGCCGGCCTCCGAATTGCACGGGAATATTATGTCCGATATTTTTTTCCGCGGCTTGAATAATTTCTTTTACCGAAAAGCCGCGCCCGTTGCCGAGATTAAATATTTCGCTGCGTCCGTGTTCGGATAAATATTTCAAAGCCAGTACATGTGCATCGGCTAAATCAGTGACATGGATATAATCGCGAATACACGTGCCGTCTGCGGTCGGATAATCCGTTCCGAACACGGTAATGTGCGGGCGGCGTCCCAGTGCGGCATCGAAGACCAGAGGAATCAAATGCGTTTCGGGCGAATGATCTTCGCCGATGCCGCCGTCCGGATCGGCGCCGGCGGCATTAAAATAGCGTAAACAAACGGATTTTAATCCGTACGCACGATCAAAATCTTGCAGAATTTTTTCAACCATCCATTTCGTCATGCCGTACGGATTGATCGGCTGTTGGGGGTGATCTTCCGTGATCGGAACGGTTTCGGGTACGCCGTACGTCGCGCACGTCGATGAAAAAATAAACCGATTGACGCCGTGTGTGATCATGGCTTCAAGCAGGTTGAGAGTCGACGCAACATTGTTGCGATAATACTTGGCAGGGTTTTCGACGGATTCGCCGACATAGGCGTACGCCGCAAAATGCATAACGGCGTCGAAATGATTTTCCTTGAATGTTTTCTGAAGCAATGCTGTGTCCGACAAATCGCCGGTAATCAATTCATCCAGTGAAACAAATTCGGCATGCCCAAAAACCAGATTATCCAAGACAACGGTTTGATGTCCGGCGCGTTTTAACTGTCGCACGGCGTGCGAGCCGATGTATCCGGCGCCGCCTGTAACTAAAATTTTCACGTCAATGTGCCGTGTTTATTTTTATCGGTAATTTTCAAATTGCATGGCGAAATCGAGATCTTTTTCTTTGAGCATTTTCATAACCGTCTGAAGGTCATCGATGCTTTTGCCACTGACGCGCACTTGATCGCCCTGAATTGCCGCCTGAATTTTTAACTTGGTTTCTTTGATTTGAGCAACAATTTTTTTGGCGTTTTCTTGCTCGATACCTTGTTGCAGTTTGATACTCATGCGTACCATGCCTCCGGAGGCTTCTTCCTGCTTTCCGTATTTCAAGGCTTTGATGGGGACGCCGCGTTTGATCATTTTATTCTGAAGGATATCGATAATGGCTTTCATTTTGAAATCATCGTCGGCTAAAATAACAAGTTCTTCTTTGCCTTGTTCAACCGTACTTTTAGTGCCTTTGAAATCGTAACGCGTTTGAATTTCTTTAATCGTCTGCTGAACGGCGTTGGTGAGTTCCTGCGTGTTGATCTTTGAAACGATGTCAAACGAATGCATATCAGCCATGGCATTCTCCGTATTGGATGAAGTCGCTTAATTTAGCATATATAGATTAACAAGCAAGCGAGAGTTGGCAGGAATAATGAAAATGGGCGAAAAAAATTTCGCCCATTGGTTGTTTTACAATTTCTAACGCGGTTGCGCGCCGTTATCGATCCACGATCGGATGGCATTGATCTGCGCGGAACTGAGGTAGCCGCCGTCGGGGCCTTGCTGATCAAGCGGCATTCGGTTTCCGACTGATTGCGTACCTTCGATTTTATGAATAAGATAACTGTTATTGGCATTGCCTGGATTGGCGCGTTTCAAAGAAGGACTTTCCATACTGCTGACATTGACAATATTTTGATAGGCAACTTCTTCGGATAAATTCATGCCTTGCTGCGGCGACGTACCGGCGTGGCATCCGCTTTTTGCGCAATACGTCGTGAAAATTGCCTGCACGTCGGCCGGAACTTTATCCGGTTCTGAATTTTTTTCTTCCAAATCACCGCAGGCTTGTGTCCATAACGCAGCCGGCATTATTAAAATGAAAAAAGTTTTTTTCATGATTTTACCTTACCATTTGAATTGCCGAATGATGTTGAAGCCAAAATGAAAATTGGCGCCGCCTTTGAATAATTTATTTTCCGTAATGGCTGAACTTCCTGCAACGTATTGCGTTGTGTGCAGGAATTGAGTATTGGATATCAAGACTTGAAAAACATGCAGGCGAATTTTGTACAACAAGCCGAGCGACCACGTATTGAAGCGCGGATCCTGTGATTCTTTAATTCCTTTGTAACCGTCGAGGCGGGGAATGAATTCGCCTGTAATGGCCGCGTTGGGTTTGAATTGATATTGCGCGCCGAGCCCGACGGCCATAGTGTAGCGCGTATCTTTATATTCTGTGCCATTTTTGACGACGGTTTCATTATGATTGCTTTTGAAAGTAAATGACGGAACAGCCAAAATGGATAAATCTTTGCTTAATTGCGAACCGGCGAGAATTTGAATATTCGGAGCGAAACGATTTTTGCCAATATCTTTCCGGCTCAGCCAGTCAAATCCTGCGTAAAAACCAAGCGACACGGGCATTCCAGGCTTTTGCTTGACAGGAACGTATTTCACCGCTACTTCAATATCTTTGAATGGGCCGGTTCTGCGCACCAATATGTCAAGATCATTGCGCAACGCGAGACTGAGATTGATGCTGGTGAAAGCGCCGTTGTCCAATCCGAAAAAAGCGCCGAATGTATTGCTGCCGCCGCCATTGATCAAACCAAAACGGTGAAGAATACGGAACTCGGCGGTTTTTTGACCAAGGGTTCTCGTCGTCGGAAGATTAATTAATTGCGTAGCGAGAAAAGATTCTTTTTCTCCTGCTGAATGATTATCGGCTACGGTTATGTTTTTCGCAGCGCCCCAGACGTCTTGTGGAAATGAATTGATCCAGTCTTTGATCGTATTGATTTCATCGGTTGACAATTTATCGGCATCGAGCGGCATGGGATCTTCTGCGAACGGCCAGCGTTCCCGTTCCTGTAAAATTTTTCTGAAAAGATAACTGTCGGTTGGCGCATTAGGCGCAATACGGCGCAGTTGCCCGTTTTCATTGCTGGGTACATTGACGATATTTTTGTAACTCACGCCGGCTACGAGCGACATGCCTCCGGTCGGTTCATCCGAGCCGTGACAACTCACGCAATGATTGTTAAATATCGTCTGAACTTTGGCAAATAAATCGGCATGCGATTGCGCGTAACCATTCGAACTAAACAGACCTATGCATAGTACGACAGCAAACCTCATAAGGTTCTCCTTCAATTATAATGCTGGATGTGAATTAGAATAAAAATTTACAACGTTACGCAATTAATATCGGAGAATTGCTCCGATATTACCCATGATTTTAAGGCGTGAATTTTCGGCTGTATTTTCGACCCGGCAGCCTTGCATGAACGCAAAGGTGATGGCTTCATCGATCACGTCATGGACATCATGCGCATCGCCGGAGCAGATAGGGCAAGTATTTTTCGCTCCTTTTTCTTCAGGAACTCCGATAAAGAAACATTTATGACATACAAAACCCGGCGCGGTGTAGCCTTTGGCTATGACGAGCGTATTGACGCCGCCTCGACGGAGCGATTGCAAAGTCGGCTGCAACCCGAAAATGCCTTTGCCGCCGGTGCCGTGCGCTTCCGCTCGCAGTTTTTCAATCAATTCCGTTTCATATTTTTTCTCAGCTTGTTTGGCAACTTCTTCGGCTTTGTATAAGACGTCCGTCAGCGGCGCTTCGGGCTCGACGACGATATGGCCGATGATTTTTTTACGGGTCGGACCGCTTAATAAAGATTCAAACTGATTGATCATATTTTGACGGCCGCCCATAATAAGCCATACCATATCGCCGGCAGCGAGAAGCTTTTCGGCTTCGCTTGCAACATGTTTAAAATGTTTGGCGACCATTTCATCATGAGCGCGGTCAACCTTGCGTTCATCCATGCCGTCGATGCCGCCGTATTTGATTTTAGGTTGGACGTTGTTTTGAATATGGAATTGTTCTTTGACGAAGCCGAGATGTACGCCGAACATTTTCGCTTTAGCGCTGTCGACAAGCAGAATGGCATAACTGCGATGGTCGCATACTAATTCGCTCAACGGCCGCACGTACGGATCGATATCGACATTCAAATAGTCGGCCACCGGCTGCGGCAGTTCGAACATTTCCCAGAAATTATTGCCCGCCGAACAAAAAATAACCAGGCCCTTATGGTTGTCTTTATGAATGTATCCGGAATTGATAAACTGTTCGAGCTTGGTGAAATCGTTTTCGATCGACTGCGTTTGTTCGCGCGTTAGTTTTCGTTCAACTTTTACGGATTCCAAACGTTGCCGTTTTTCTTTCAGGAGGTCTTTCAGTACGATTTTGTAATCGTTGTTTTTTGCATTACGGTCAACATTGAGATAAAGGCTGGTGATAAAAAAATCTTTGCTGCCTAATTTGGACAGCCGCTCGATGGCTTTCTGAGTTAGCATACGGGCCTCCTCTTATTGCGGGTTAACCGTTTCGGTTTTTAGAACATTAGCGTGTTTATTCATCGAGAAAATGCCTTGAAACGAATTACGTTCGATTAATTTTTGATTGACGGCTTTAGCCATATCGGAACCGGTGGTCATCCATGTCGGCGCAATCATCATTGCCTGTGGGGCATCGCCGTACAAGCGCTCGATGGCAATTTCAGGCGAAAGGCGTTCAACAAAATCCGTGACAAGTTCAAGATATTCATCAAAATCAAAAACGTGAAAAGGTTGCATTTTGTAAATGTGCGCCAGCGCAGTTCCTTCGACGATATGGAGGTTATGAATCTTGATGAATTTGAGCGGCATTATGGATAATGCATCCGCCATAGCAACCATTTCGTCGCGAGTTTCTGTAGGGAAACCCAGAATAATATGGCCGCACACGTCGATATCACGTTCAGCCGTAGCGTGAACGGCGTCGACAAAACATTGATACGTATGCGCGCGGTTGACCCATTCGAGTGTGCGATCGTAAATCGATTCGCACCCATATTCAATGCCGACGTAGTAGTCATGCGTGTACGATTCCAGTAAATCCAATTTTGCAGGGTCGATGCAATCGGGGCGGGTGCCGATGACGAGACCGATGATATCGGGATGGCTCATCGCTTCATCGTACATTTTTTTAAGCTGTTCGACCGGCGCATACGTATTGCTGTAAGCCTGAAAATAGACAAAGAACTTATCGATTTTAAATCTCCGGCGCATCGGCGATATGCTGTTGTCAATTTGTTCTCGAATTCCCGTGGAAGGTTTCAGATAAATTTTAGGGCGGTACGTATTGGAGGCCGGGCTGAAGCCTTCGTTATTGCAATACGTGCAGCCGCCAAAAGCCACGGTGCCGTCACGGTTGGGGCAAGTAAATCCGCCGTCGACGGTTATTTTATGTATCCGATGGCCAAAACGGGATTTAAGATATTGATGATAACTGAAAAACCGCTGCTCATTTGTAATAAAAGAATTTGGAAACGGTGAAGTGTGGGGGAACGGATAGTTCATTCGGCCAATTTATTTTTAAACGAATGGATGGGTAAGGCTGATAACGACATTTTCAATATAGAAAACGAATGTTCTAAAATCAAGCGCATTGGCTTAAAATAAGCTGTGCTTGAAATACAATGAACATACACAGTGTCGGCAAATGTCATTGTTTTTGACGTCTAAATTTTTTCTAAATTGAGCAGCATACGCAGAGTTTATAATCGCTCCAATCCCGCCTGATGAAAGCAAACCGTATGAAGCATGAAAAAAACATGGGCGGACATTTCCATCCGCTTCGATTACTGCTGAGACCCACGGCGCATTACATTTCGGCGATTCAAAGTCTCCCAAACCGTTGGCTGCCGCATAGTGCCGATAAATGCGCATCATCTTATCCGGCGATTCGGCGATAAATTTACTTTGAAAATCTTTCTTATATACTCTAAAAAAGTTTTTAAGGATTTGATGGAATTCGGGTAATTCGTTCTTGGAAATAACGATTTCCTTCAAATTCAACTCTGCAGTATTGTGATTAAAAGCTGTTGTGTAAGTATCGGCGGCGAGGAAACTGACTTGATCCAAACCGATATCTTTGGCCGCTGCAATAATATTAGCCATATCACGGAAATTATTTTTTTGAATTACGCATCGCCCGGTAACCCGGAAATGAGGCTGTATTTGTTTGATGCTCTGAACGCCTGTCTTGAGTTTCCGGAATGCATCGGGAATACGACGAATGGAATTGTGTACTGTTTCCGATCCATCAAGCGATACGATTATCTCGTCTGTATGAGCGACAATTTGGCGGCAAAATTTTTCCAGAAGAAGACCGGTCGATAGCAAATTGATTTTTATACCTGCATTACGGATGACTGTGCAGAAATCAAATATTTTAGAGTGTAGCAACGCCTCGCCGCCGGACAATACAACTAATCGTGTACGTAGCTTTTTTAGATCGTCAACGATTTTTTCCATACGATCGATATCAAACTCGTGCTTATCAGCATTATCTTTCCAGATATCGCACATGACGCAGCGGCAATTGCAGGCGCTGTGCGGCATGAGGATGACGATAGGGAGAGAAACAATTCTGGAATTCACAGATTTGAAAGTATGCTGGAATATTTTGGCGATTTCTGATAGCATAACTGTTTTATCAATTATTGTTTATCGGCATTTCTTATACCCCTAGAGTAGGGATTTCTGTTAATAAGCAGGAGAAAAAAAACCTTCCCGCTCATTAAAGCTAAATTCCATTGCCGCGATAAGGTTTGTCGTAAAAAATTTCCAATGAGCGACCATAATAAGAAGATAAAATTGAAATGATTAAAACGGTTACTCTTGCGCATAAAATAGTCCAATGCAAAAATTCTTCGGCTATACGCGACGGAATGATTTAAACGATTGACCGGATTCTTATAATGATAAACACAGGTTTCCATCAATACGTGAATAGGTTCGGAATCCCTTAAATTAATCGCAATTCCGTAGTGATCGCCTATCCCGTTTGGATCAAGCGTTTCATCAAAAGGAAATTTCAACAGAAATTCTTTACGGATCAAGGATGCTCCTAAACCATAGATCGATGCCTTAAAATAGGGCCGTTCAAAATGTGTAATTAGCGGCCATCCTGCTAAAGAAAAAGTATTTTTTCGTCTTTTATAAAAATTTTTAAGGATTCCGTCGGGTTTTGAGCTTAAATCACTCCATACAGGCAATTGGAAAATAAAATTCCAAATTAGACCGGCGGATGAAATCGGATATTCATAGGTCCAATTTTGATGCAAGTCTTTTTCCAGAACAAGGCCAGTGACGATAATAGCGGAGGGACTTTTTTCGGCATGATTAGCTAATTTTTCTAAATAATCCGGAGGTAATACTATATCGTCGTCGCATGTGAATATCCAATTCGAAGTTGATTTCCGGATACCAATATTTCTTTGCACACAGACTGAAGGGGAGGAATAGTATATTTTAATCGGCAGATTGTATCGATTGATTTCACCAGGGAGGATTTTTGGATTACTTGAATCAACTATTATGACTTCGGCTGGTGGATTGCTTTGCAGGGACAAAGAATCTAACAATTTTTTTAAGCTGCCAATACGATTTCGTGTAGGAATAACAACGCTTATATTCACGAGTTTACTGCGGAAACCTGAAGGTTATTAGAGGAATAATACTTTAAAATAGGACAAAATTAATTTGCAATCAACTTGATCGAGAGAGTTACTTTCAAAAGTTGTGTAATGAAAAAGGACTAAAATAAAAAGCGGCGACTCTATAAATTAAAGTAGGAACTACAAATTTCTACTAAAAATCTA
>JABWBZ010000152.1 GCA_013359335.1 bacterium | reverse complement strand
TGAATACCCGCAGGATTTTGATTGGCGCAGCCTTAATGGCGGTTGGTTTATTGCCATATCTGTATCTGCCCGTCGCGTCGGCGTTTAATCCATCAATGGATTGGGGCGATCCGGAAAATTGGACAAATTTCTGGCGTGTGGTCACGCGTCATCAGTACGGATTGGATATTACAAAATCACGACCGCTGCCGGTTTTACTTTCTCAAATCGGCCTGCATTACAAAATTTTGTTTGAACAGTTTGGAATTGTCTGGGTTGTTTTTGGATCCGCAGGTTTGATCGAGTTATTTTTCAAAAAACGAATTCTATTTTTCCTATCTCTTATTTTTAACGCACTGACCGGACCGTTGGTAGCTTATCTGACCAATGTTGACATGACGATTCGTGATCCTTTCGCCTTAGCCGAGCAAAAAGCGCTGGTGGCTGTAATGTATCTCCCGTTTTTTATGTGGTGGGGGCTTCTGATGGCAATAGGATTGGGGGCGGGAATCCGGTGGCTTAATCAAAAAAACTTTAAAAGAAATTTTCAAACAGCTTGGATTGGAATTGTCGCCGCAATTCTGATGTTATTTGGTTATTCGACTTTCAAAAAAGAATCCATGCATGCATATTATTTTACGGAAAAATTTAAAGACAATCTTTTGCAAACCATTGAGCCCAATTCTATTGTAATCGGCAACTGGGATCCTTTCGTATTTCCAATGATGTACTATCAACACGTTGAAAGCGAAGCAAAGGAAATAATTTTTATGGACGTCGAACTTCTGAGAAGAACCTGGTACATCCGCATGTTGCAGCGATGGTATCCGGAATTTATGCAACGCTCGGAATTGCCTGTTCGTGAATTTCTAAACGCTGTCGCGCCATTTGAAAACGGAGAAAAATTCAATCCGATGTTTATTCAGCAAAAATACATTGCGATGATCAATTCATTGATCGACCGCAATGTTGACGAGCGACCTGTTTACATGACCATCTATTCCCCTATTCGCCCATTAGAATCCGGGATTGCAGCCAACTACAAACGCGAACCGTATTTTGTCGGTTACCGTCTTCGCAAAGAATTGAATAACTTGACCACTGAAATTCCAAAATCAGTTGATATGAATTTTTTTATTCATTCTAAAGCATCTTCAGACCGAATGGCAAACATGATTAAAAATTATTATTCGATTTTGTTTGCTGAAAGAGCGATGATGTTTGAGGCGAACAATCCTGCACATTCCAAAGTTTTGTATGAACAGGCGCTCGAACTGGCAGAATCCGAGTTAATCCGAAATAGGATTTATGCACGTTACCAAAAAGTTCTGGAGAGATTAAACAACAATTGAAAGAACAAGACGATTCTCGTTGATTCAATTAAGAAATAAAAAACGGGTTTCGCGCAAAGATGCCGAGACGCTAAGATATTAACCTAATCATGACCAACTTCACTCGTGTTACCCCTCTTAAAATTCATCTTGCGCTATTTACCGTATCGCTGATTTTTGGAATCAGTTCGGTAACTTCTAAAATTGCTCTTATGGAAGTCAATTCCTATGCGCTTGTCGTCATGCGCATCAGCAGCGCGGCGATATTGCTGGCTATATTGCATCGTTTTTTAATAAAAGAAAAAATTCAAACGGCTCGGGATTATTTTTTGTTAGCTTGGTACAGCATTTTTGGTATTGTGATCAATCAAATGCTTTTTTTAAAAGGCTTGTCACTCACAACCGCAATCAATGCTACGGTTTTAGTAACGGCTATTCCCGTCGTTACGATTTTGATTGCCATTATGATGCGCAAAGAAAAGGCAAGCTTTCGCAAAATTATCGGATCGGTTTTGTCGTTTATCGGAATTTTAGTGTTATTAGGAAGCGAGCGAATCGATTTTGCCGATCAATATTTTCTCGGAAATCTCCTGGTTTTCCTGAATGGAGTTTCATTCGCCATTTATCTTGTCATATCAAAAGATATCCTGAAACGATATAAACCGGCAACCGTTGTAACATGGAATTTTATTTTCGGAACAGTAGGTGTCTTGCCTTTTGGTTGGAATGAAACCCTAGCTTTGCACCCCGGCGAAATCAGTGCGGTCGCTTGGTGGTGCATTGCTTTTTTAATTTTGTTTGCGTCAGTACTGGTCTATTATATCAATGGGTGGGCCTTGCAACGTACGACACCGTCCACCGTGGCCGCGTACATTTATATTCAGCCGCTCATTGCCACGATCATCTCGGTAACATGGCTGGGTGAAACCCTGAAAGTTTCTACGGTCATTGCCGCCGCGCTGATTTTCGGAGGCGTATTTTTGGTCAGTTTGAAAATGCGTGAGGAACTGAGAAATGACAGAGAATTGGATCTGATTAAAGAGTCGGTTGCATTGAAAGAAGAATAATCACAGTTCGCGCAAAGCTGCACGCACAGGAGTTCCGTCGCCATGTTTGATCTTCAGCGGCATACAAATCAATTCATACTCACCCGGGACGATATCGTATAAATTCAACCCCTCCACTACAACCACGTGATTGCCGAGCAATTTTTTATGAACCGGATGCTCGAATTCTGCATGAAAACTTTCAACGGACAAGTAATCCACGCCGACTAACTTAATCCCTTTTTCAACCAAATAATCGGCGCCTGTAATGCCTACGGCTACGAAATCTTTGTCGAATTCGGGGTTATGGTTTTTCCAATGGCGCGAATTACGGGTTTTGAATAAAATACGCGTGTGCCCCTTGAAATCGATTTTAGCAAGATGTTCACGTTCAATATTCACTTTAGGATCGACGGTGACAACTAAACAGGGACCAAGGTAAACATCGAGCGGAATTTCATCGATGCCCTGGCCTTCATCCAAAAAATGAAATGGCGCGTCGGTATGCGTTCCGGTGTGAGCGCCGATTTGCCAGCGCGATACGTTACAGGCGTCGCCTTTTTTGATTTGAATCGGCAGTTGCAAATCCACTTTTGGATCGCCGGGCCATGTGACGATGTCATTGGAGATCGTCACCGATATATCATAAATTTTTTTCATGGACACCTCCGGTTATTTCAATTTCCACGTTGTGCCATCCGGTCCATCCTCGAGCAAAATTCCTATCTCGGTCAGCCGATCGCGTATCTTGTCGGACATGGCAAAATCTTTTTTCTTGCGAACTTCCATCCGGATTTCAATCAACAGATCGATTAATTGTTCATATTTTTTGGACAATCCTTCTGGCCTTGATAAATGCAGTATGCCGAGGAATTCATTCCACTCCAAAATCAGATCGCGGGCGCGTTTTAAAACATAAAGCGTGAAATCATTGAGTTTTTTAGTGGAGGCGATTTTATTGAGGCCGCTGAAAATTTCAAAAATTTTTCCCATCGCGGCGGCCGTATTAAAATCGTCATTCATCGCTTCGACCACTTCTTTTTCCCATCGGTCTAGGTTTTTATTGAATTCCTCCACGTCGGCGTGATACGCATCGCGGCCGACTGATCCCAGATTGTCTTTCAGCTCGAGCGCCTGTTGAACTTTATTAAAAATTCCCTCGATCCGTTTATGAGCGTTTTCGGCGTCGCGCAATAAGTCTTCGCTGAAATTAAGCGGGCTGGCGTAGTGTTTCTGCAAAAAAAACAACCGTACGACTTCCGGCCGAAAACGTTTTAAAACGTCTCTCAACAGCCAAAAATTTCCGGTGGATTTCGACATTTTTTCATCGTTGACGTTGAGGAAACCGCAATGCATCCAATATTTGACGAACTGATGGCCGGTCGCGCCTTCGCTTTGGGCAATTTCATTTTCGTGATGCGGAAAAACCAAATCCGCGCCGCCGACATGAATATCGATTTGATCGCCCAAATGCGTCATGCACATGGCCGAACATTCAATATGCCATCCCGGCCGGCCTTTTCCCCAAAGACTGTCCCACGAAGGTTCTCCGGGTTTGGCCGCTTTCCACAAAACAAAATCGAGTGGATTACGTTTAGTTTCGTCAACTTCCACCCGGGCACCGGACACCAAATCATCCGTGTTTTTGCCGGACAATTTTCCGTAACCGCTAAATTTTTCGACGTTATAATAAACACTGCCTTTGGATTCGTATGCAAATCCCTTCAGAATCAACGTTTGAATCAGATTGATAATGGCATCGAGATGCTCGGTCACGCGCGGCGCGGCATCAGGCATCCGAAGGCCAAGTTTGGCAATATCTTCGAAGTAGGCTTCCGTATACATTTGTGAGACGTCGGAAAATTCCATTTTATCTTTGATCGCCTGATTGATAATTTTATCATCGATATCCGTCACATTCATGACAAATTTGACTTTGTATCCGGAATATTCAAGATAACGACGCATAACGTCCGCCATCATGAATGTACGCCCGTTGCCGATATGAATAAAATTATAAACAGTCGGTCCGCATGCATAAAATTTAACTTCGTCGTCGTCGATCGGAACAAAATCTTCTTTTTGCCGGGTCAGTGTGTTGTAAATCTTAATGCCCATGCCGCCTCTATGCTTTCGGAATTTGAATAATGAATTTGGTTTCTTTTTCGGATACAATAGTCAATGAGCCGCCGTACAATTGCAATAAACGCATCGCGTCGGCAATTTCGATGTCGTAAGGACTAAATTTTGCCTCATCCGAAATCGTTTCATACCGCGTACTAAGATTGATCAAATGATGATAACGGATTTCATCCGTCGTCATCGGCTTGCGATTATCCGCCAATTCGATGCAAATATTTTGTTGGTCTTGGTAAGTTTTGATCCGGAGATTGCGTTCCGGTAACTCGGAAGTTGCTTTGATCGAGTTGATCAACAGATGATTGATCGCAAGGCTGATGTCCCTGTAATACGCTTTGAATTTCGGAAGGCCATCCTGGAGGTCAATTTGCTTAGATATCTTGTGCTTGAAATACAAACTGGATTCCAGGAAAGACAATTCGTTTTTTATGATATGATTGATATCCTGCTGCGCTTCGACATAATTCATTTCGAAAGAAATTTTGGACGAAAATCCGCGGATCAATTCCGTAGCTTTGTCAACCTGTACGATAATTTCCGTAATACCTTTGATCATTTTGGATGTAACGGAATTGATCTCATTACGAAGTTTCTCATCGGAAATGGATTCGAAAGTTTTTGAATTTTTCAGGAAATTATGTTGGATCAATTCTACTCGGCCGCGAATACCTCCCAGCGGCGTATTCAGATTGTGCGCAATACCCTGCAAGATCAGAGACATGGGAGCAGAACGGTAAAAATCAACCGCTTCAAGAAATTTACTTTCGTCGATGCTGCGCGCGGCTGCTTCGGCCAATGTTTCCTGTTGCGCGATCTGGCTTTCCAATCGGCGTGAAATATCCCGGAAAATTCCCTGAATGCCGCAAATGTGACCTTCTTCATCGTGCACCGGCGTGGCGGTCAATTCAATTAAAAGCGGTTCGCCGTTTTTCTTTTTCCAGTCAAAAATATTTTTCTTTGCAATTTTTTTGTGGCCAAGGATCGACAAAAGCGCGTCGTGATCGCTGGGGTTGGCATATACTTTATCGATTGTCGAGCCGACCAATTCCGCCTGATTTTTATATCCCAATAACGCCGTCGCGACGTCATTGACCATGATCAATTTTCCCCCCGTATCAATAACAAATGCACCGTCCGGTAAGCTATTGAATAATTCTTCGTACCGGCGCTGCAAGTCGATTTTAACTTTCATAATACCCTTCTACAATGTCACATCGTTGCTATGACGACGCGCGGGTGGTTTTCGAAATCGTTGATAATGTCGACTTCGTGAAAATAATTTTCAATTAAAATCTTTTTAACCGCTTCGGCCTGATCGTACCCGATTTCTAAAACAAGAAAACGCCGTTGGCCGGAGGTTTTAAAAAGTTTCCCAGCTATAGCCGCAATTCTGCGGTAAAAAGCCAGCCCGTCGTCTCCGCCCCGTAACGCTTTTTCAGGTTCAAAGTTCCGGATTTCCTCCGGCAATAGATCGAATTCGTTTGCCGAAATATATGGCGGATTGGATACTATAACGTCAAATGAATGGCCGAGTGAATCAATATTTTCCATAATATCGCATAAGCGAAAATCAATCAATGAGAGTATCCCATTTTTTTCGGCATTCATTTTTGCAACTCTCAAAGCAGCTTCGCTTTGGTCGATGGCCGTGATTGAAAAATCGCCGCGTTTTCGTTTTAAGAAATACGCAAGAGAAACAGCAATGGCGCCGCTCCCGGTGCCGATATCGAGCATATGTATAGAATCTGAAAAAAGTTTACAAATCTCCAGCGTCTTTTCAACAAGAATTTCCGTATCGGGCCGGGGAATCAAAACGTCCGGCGAAACGTTGAAAGCCAGTCCCATAAATTCCGTTGCGCCGACAATATACTGCAACGGTTCATGTTGTAGTCGCCGATTAAGTTTTTCTTTAAAGGCTGACAATTCATTCGTACTTAACGGCCGGTCGGCATTCATATACAACTCAACCCGTTTATAGCCCAATGTGTCGCCGAGAAGCCATTCCACGTTCAAGCGGGGACTCGCAAAATTTTTTTGCAATAAATAGCCGGTTGTCCATTCCAGCAAATCCAACACCGTCCAGGTTTTTTTTTCTTTCTGAACCATCAGGTAAAAAATTTATTGAAGCGATGGAAGTGATCGACCGGGCCGTGTCCTTTGCCGATTGAAAACGAATATTCAATCGCTTTCGTGATATAATCCTTAGATCGTTTCACCGATTCATGAACGGAAAATCCTTTTGCCAGAAAAGCTGTGATCGCCGCGCTGAATGTACAACCCGTTCCATGCGTATTTTTAGAACGTATTCGTCGGCTCGTAAAATGATAAATGTTCTTTCCGTCAAAAAAAACATCGACAGCGTTGCCCGCAAGGTGGCCACCTTTGACGATCACGTGTTTTGCTCCCATCGAGTAAATTTTTTTGCACGCAATTTCCATCTCCTCGAGCGTTGAAATATGGCCGCCGGTCAGTTGTGCCGCTTCCGGAATGTTGGGAGTTATAACCCACGCCAGCGGAATTAATCGATCAATCAAAGTCGCCATGGCTGAATTTTCGAGAAGTTTATCGCCGCTTTTGGCAACCATCACCGGATCGAGCACATATTTTTTAATCCGATATTTATTCAGGCCTTTGGCAACCGTCTCAATGATGGCAGCCTCCGACAGCATTCCGGTTTTGGCGGCATGAGCGCCGATGTCGCTCATCACGGCGTCGATTTGTCTTTCAATGATTGCCGGGTCGACGTTTTGGATGCCAGTCACACCGACGGTGTTTTGAGCCGTGATGCTGGTGATGACCGACATGCCGAATGTGCCGAGGGCCGAGAAAGTTTTTAAATCGGCCTGAATGCCGGCGCCGCCGCCGGAATCCGATCCGGCGATAGTAAGCGTTTTATACAATCTGCGTTTCAAGTTTCCGGGAAGTTTAGAGTATGGAAGGTTAGCTGGGTTTTAACGATAACCTATTGCGCCGGGCGACGACAATCGTACTCGACGCCGTCGTACACGAACGTGTCAAGCTGATAGTCTTTTAATTCACGCCGCGCATATTCCTGGGCCAATCCGGATTTGATAAAGAAATCGACGATATCTTTATCGATATGATTATCCTTGACCATGAACGTAAGGATTTTGATGCATTCGGAAATTTTCTTGCCCGGTTTGTACGGACGATCGGCGGCGGTCAAGGCTTCAAAAATATCGGCTACAGCCATGATACGGGCTTGGGTTGAAAGATCTTTGGCGGTTAAACCGTTTGGATAACCGGTGCCGTCTAATTTTTCATGGTGGCCACCGGCCCATTCAGTGACGCGGCGAAGTTTCTTCGGCCACGGCAATTGTTGTAACATTTTAATAGTCACCACGACGTGATCCTGAATTTTCTTGCGCTCTTCTTCAGTAAGCGTGCCGCGACGAATGGAGAGATTATAGACTTCGTTATCCGTAAGGAAAGGAATTTCTTCGGCGCCGATTCGCAATTTTTGAGCGGCAATTTTTTTGACGCGTTCGATTTTTGCATCTTCCATAAATTCGCCGCCGATGTTGCAGGTTTTGATAAACTCGCAATCATCGTTGATTTGCGCCAGCCGTGCGTCGTATGATTTTTTCAAATCCAACAGCTTCTTTCGGCGATCTTTGGCTTTGGACGCCTCCAGTTTCTGTTTGACTTTCAAATATACTTGTAGTTGTCTCAAACCCTTCTAAATGCTCTGTTGCTACTCCATCATCTTCATCGTTATATCTAGGTTTTATTTCTACTGACGTTCTTTCACCAGTTACTTCATTTCTAACTGTTAAGGTTTGAAACGGATGTGGACGATCTTCAATAGTAACTTGTCCATCTATAACTTCAATTCTATATCT
>JABWBZ010000151.1 GCA_013359335.1 bacterium | reverse complement strand
GGTCGATGCGATCGGCGACGGACGGGTGGTGTACGTCGGCACCGATTCCCAATTCGTAACGACTGGCCTTAATCCGGCCACGGAATATTTTATCAACGTGTTTTCATTTAACGGGGATGATCTATCGACGCATTACCTGACAACTTCACCGTTGCAGGGCCGGCAATTTACATACGCTTCTGAGCCACTGGAGCAACCCACTGATCTACTTTTTTCAAATATAACCACGACATCCTGTGTCGTAACTTTCAGGCAGCCATCGATGAGGGCAACTGGCTATCTTGCCATTCGCCATGAAGGATCATTTTCAGCTGAAATTCCTGTGAACGGCCGTAAGTATTCACTTGGCGAGGAGCTAATAAGCGGAAAAGTAGTCGCGATGGGCCGGGACACCAGCTTTGTCGATACCGGATTACAAGAAGGAGCGGAGTATTTCTATACTATTTACGCATTCAACGGCGACAGCCAAACGTGCAATTTTAAAATCGACGCGCCGTTGATGGGATCCAAACTCATCGCCCTCCAACCGCAAGTATTGTCCCTGCAATTATCCGAACCGATTTCCGAGGAAAATACCGCGATCGTTATACGTGTGCAGGTGAGCGGAACGAATCCCGAGGTAACGCTTATTTATGGCAACAACGCAAACGCACTTGAGAAAGAACTTATTTTTCAAAACAATCTGACTGATTTTACAGCTCAAATACCTGCAGAGGATGTCGTATCAGCCGGTTTGTGGTACCGGATTAAAGTGACTAACGCAGCCGGTACGGCTTTTAGTCCCTCGGCTACAGGTTACTACGATCTTCCGGTTACGATCAAAGACTTTAATAGCATCAAACAAATCAGTCATTTTAGCGGAGGCATACCTAAAGAACAATGGTTGCTCACCGGGTTGCCGTTTGAGACGGACGATGTATATTTTAGCGATGTTTTTGGCGAGCAGAAACAAAATAAAAAAAACGAAGCCGTAAATTGGCTCGTAAAAGAATTGAATCAGGATTTCCGTGAAACGGTGAGTATGCGTAATGAAAAGGGCTATGCTGTTTATCATAGGTTGAATACTTATAAATTTTTTGATGAAGTGATCGTCAATGCCGTAAGCCGTCCGCGAGGGGCTTTCGATGCAATCGATCTGAAACCGGGATGGAATTTAGTCGCCTGGCCATATGCATTCGAAGGGAATATTCAAATCAAAGACGTTAGCAAAGTACGGTTTATCTGGACATTAAATAGCGATGGCGGATGGGAAAGTTCCGGCGCTCTGCGCGTCAAGCCCTATGATGCCTTTTTAATTAATAATAAATCGGGCGATGGTACTGTGGAAAGCGTGCTGGATTGGTCCGTGGCACTCGGAAAATCGTCAGCCGCAGGTGATCCTGCCGGATGGAGCGTGCCTTTTATATTGAAGACATCTGCGGTCAGTGACCGGAATAATGAATTGGGCGTCTCGGATAACGCTTTGGACGGCTGGGACGTTTGGGACGAAGATGAGCCGGTGAATTTGACCGACGTCCCGCAAATTTATTTTGTATTGGCTGAAAACGATCAGATGCGTCGTCTGGCCTACGATATTCGGCCGTCGCAGACGAATGGGAATGTTTGGGAGATGGTCGTCGACGGCATTTCAACCAAAAACGACCGGCTGGAGTGGAATCTGCAAAATATCCCGTCTACATTGGCGATCGCTATCGTCAATACTTCGATCAATCGGTGGCTCGATCCTGCCGCTCAATCCGTCCCGCTTGATCCCTCGATCGCTCTTCAGCGATTCAAAATCATTATCGGTCAGCCAACGTTCGTTCATGATGCCGTAGAATCGATCAAAGAAAACCTTCCGGAACAGTTTGAGCTTTTTTCCAATTTTCCCAATCCGTTTAATCCGACCACACAGATTCGTTTCCGCGTAGCGCGATCCGGTAATCTGGATTTAAAAATTTTCAATATTTTGGGACAAGAGGTGAAAACTTTGACGAACGGCTTTTATGAAACGGGTGACTACAAAGTTTCGTGGGATGGAACGGATAACCGGGGGCTTAGAGTTTCCAGCGGTATTTATTTCTATCGTATTAAAACAGCGTCATTCTTACAAACCAAGAAAATGATTTTGATTAAATAGTCAGAGAGAATCTATGCGCAACCATTTTTTTAAAAAAATCATCATCGTTTTGGCCATGACCCTTTTGACGGGTTTGTTTCTTCTGCTGGCGTGGAGACCGACGCCAGTCACTTATTTATCGATTCAATCCAATATCAAAGGCGCTATGATCATGATTGATGATCATCTTACGGAACATACGACACCGGCGGTGATTACAGACTTGGCTAAAGGCAAACATAAAATCGGGCTTTTGACCATGCAAAACCTGAATCAGGCGCTGGAACAAGAGTTCGAAATTATTGAAGGCCGACAAAATCATGTTTACATGTACTATGATCTGTTCGAAAACCGTTCGACTGAACTGCTCGTGCAATCGAACATTACTGGCGCAGAAATTTTTGTCGATGAAACAGTAACGGCGTATAAAACGCCTGCATTGATCAAAGATGTACAACCTGGCAAAAGGAAAGTCAAGTTGGCTTATGGTGATCAGTTGGTTGAGCAAGAAATTGAAATCATGCCGGGACAGCGCAATCAGATGTTTCTTTTTTATGGAAACGGAATCAGCGGTATAGCTGATTTGGCGATCGCATCGAATCTGCATGGAGCGGACGTATTGATCGATGGCCGTGAAACGCCGTTTCAAACGCCGGCGATTATTGATGGCGTGCAGGTAGGCGAGCATGCCGTGACTTTGCGGTACCAGGGTCGATACGCCCATTTTCGCGTTCATGTCAAAGAAGGAAAACACAATCATGTTGATCTGGATGTACCGCTGGCCGACGCCAATATTTTTACTAATGTGGACGGCGCAGAAATCCTGATTGATGGTGAAACGACCGGATCCACTGCGCCGGAGCAGATCAAAGGATTGATTGAAGGCGAATACAAAATAGCACTGAAAAAAAATGAACGAATCGTTTTCAAAAAAATATTTGTGTCGGCCGACTCGCGCAACGATGTCAGGATTGACTTTCCGTTGGGGCACGTCCAGATCGAATCGAATGTCAAAGGCGCCGAAATTTGGTTTGACGGCCATGTTACAGGATTAAAAACTCCCCATACGATTCAAGATTTAATGGAGGGGGAACATACGATTCTTTTGAAAAAAAACCACCACACTGTTGACGGGAAAGTCATGATCGCAGCAGATGCCGTTCACGTCGCCTCGTTTGATTTTCCTGTTGGCACGCTGTTAGTAAAAACCAATGTTCAGGATGCGGAAATTTTTATTAACAAAGAGAAAAAGGATATGAAAGCGCCGTTTGAGCTTTCAGAAATATTTGAAGGCCGTCATTCTGTACGCCTTGTAAAAGATAATCAGGTTCTTGAAAAAACTATCGATGTCAAAGCCTTTGCTCAAAATATATTAGAGATGAACTATTCTTTCGGTTCCTTACGTATCGAGTCGAATCTTCAGAATGCAAGCATTTTTCTTAACGGAAAGACATTCGGTAAAACAACTCCTGCTTTTCTTACTCAAGTCGTTGCCGGCAAGCATCAAATTCAGATCGAAAAAGACGGATTTACCATTGGTAAGGAGGTTGTAGTTGAAGCCGATTCAATACAAAATGTTATCATGAATCTGGATATGAATGCAATGGGGCAGATCACTGTTCGTTCGAACATTCCTGGATGGCCGGTATTCATCAACGGAAAGAATACGCGTACCGTTACCCCGGCCGTTTTGGATAATCTGAAACCCGGCGAATACGTCGTCACCGTTGAAAAAGGCAATCGCCGCTTTGAAAGTAAACTTGTACTTTCTCCCAATCAGAATAAATTGGTTGATTTTACATTTCCGCTTGGCGATTTGCTGATCAAGTCCAATGTTCAGGATGCTGCGATTACGATCAATGATGAAAAAGTTAATCAGAAGACACCGTCAATCATCAAAAATTTAATCGCGGATACTTATGAAATTATAGTGTCGGCTAACGATCAAAAAATCAAAAAAATTGTCGCCATCAAACCCCATGTCGAAAATGTCGCCGAATTTGAATTTACTCAAGAAAAAAATGGCAATGGGAAAAAATGGTACTATATTCTTGGAACGGCCGCCGCCGTGGCTGGCGCTGCTTCGATCATTAAAGGCAAAGGAAAAAACGGCGATGTAAGCGGAATACCGGCATTGCCCTTGCCGACTGAATAAAAACCAATATCGTTTTACTAAAAAATTCGCCTCTGGTTATTATTAACTTATTATCGGATCAATATCATTTGACTTTTTGGAAATTTTATTTTATATCTGCTGTAGCCTATCTTAAAAATCTTTTCTAATCTTTTTTTAGTCTTATCTTTTATTTTTTCAGTCAATCGAGCTTCAAGACGTTCTTTTTTACTATGAGAACCGTAAACTGACGTTCGCCTCGGATTTTCTGTAATCGTTTGATACATATACACAAACCAACCCCCAACCTAACCATGGAGGAGAATATATGCGAAAAGGATGGTTTCGAGAGAATCCAACGCCTTTAATGCTATGGTGTGCGATGGCATTATGGAGCGGTGGTGTTTATGCTCAGGGCGTTACAACCGGGGCAATCAGCGGAACGGTAGTTGATGACAAAGGCCAGCCGCTGTACGGCGCCAATGTCACCGCCATTCACGATCCCAGCGGGTCGTATTACGGAGCTGTTTCGACAGCCAGCGGCTCGTTTAATATTTTGAACATGCGCATCGGTGGCCCGTACACCGTCAAAGTTTCATTTATCGGTTTCGAAGAGCAGGAGGAAAAGAATATTTACATTAGTCTGGGTCAGACGGTCAAACTGT
Organism: bacterium; assembly: GCA_013359335.1. GTDB lineage: Bacteria > CLD3 > CLD3 > SB21 > SB21 > JABWBZ01. The sequence continues at coordinate 3,483 of JABWBZ010000151.1, read as the reverse complement.
CGTTTAGATTAAGTGAAAAGGCCATTGAAGGCGAAGACATTGTTGTATTTTCACAAAGAGACGAAGTGCTCAATCAGGATCGCACGGGCGCGGCGACGTTTATTCAATTGGATGAAATGAAGCAACTGCCTTCGATCAAGCGATCAACGCAGGATTTGACGCGGCTCGATCCGCGCAGCGACGGTAGCTTCAGTTTCGGCGGCCGCAACTGGCTGTTCAATAACCTCTCGTTGGACGGATCGTATTTCAATAATTCATTCGGTCTCGATAATCCTGCGCCGGGCGGGCAAACCAATGCCGAACCAGTTCCTTTCGATGCGATCGAACAGGTGCAGGTTTCCATCGCGCCGTTCGACGTGCGCGAAGGCGGATTTACCGGCGCGAATATCAATTCTGTGACTAAAAGCGGAACCAATACTTTCAGCGGTTCGGTGTATTCATATTTCCGTAATGAAGATTTTGTCGGTAATGAAATTAAAGGCAAAGGTGTAATAGCCAATCCTGATTTATCGTACCTTCAATCGGGATTCAGCATTGGCGGTCCTTTGATTCATGACAAACTGTTTTTCTTTTTTAATGCGGAGATTGAACGCCGTACCGATCCGGCCAGTAATTTTACGGCCAGCCGCAGCGGCTCAAACGGTTTCGGTATCTCAAGAGTCGATGCGGCGATCATGGATCAAATCCGCCAACGAATGATCGACCAATACGGTTACGATCCCGGCAAATATGAAAATTACGATCACAAAACAAACAACGAAAAATTTCTGCTTAAGTTAGATTGGAATGCGCACGAAAATCATAAATTAAGTTTTCGGTACAATCGTCTCAGAGCGAGCCAGGAAAAACCGCCCCATCCGTTTGTATTGACGGTGAACGGTTCTGGGCGCGGACCGAACGAAAGCACGCTGCCTTTTCAAAATGCAGGTTATGAAATCAATAACGGTCTCAATTCGTTTGCGCTGGAACTCAACAGCCATTATTCAAAATTTACCAATCGCTTCTTTTTCAGCTACAATCGTTTTCGTGATTTTCGCGATCCTTTCAGTTCGCCTTTTCCGACGATTGAAATTGCCGAAGGCGGCGTGACCTATACGACGGTAGGGCACGAACCTTTTTCAATTCATAATATCCTCGATCAGGACGTATGGCAAGTCACCAACAATTTCAGCTACTTTACGGGTCCTCACGTCATGACGGCCGGAGTCAATTTCGAAGTGTTTAAATTTTTTAATTCATTCAATATATTCAGACACGGGCTTTTCGGATTACCGTTTGCGTCGACGACTTTCCAGTCGTTGGATGCGTTTTTTAATGCAACCAATCCCGATTGCACGCAGTATGTCGATTTCAATTCTCTGGTTGCCGGCGATGTACCGTACAAAGGCGAAGACATCGATGTAGGTCAGTTCGCTCTTTATGTGCAGGACGAGTATTCAGCATCGGATAAACTCAAACTGACTTTCGGTCTACGCATGGACATGCCCATCTATTTTACAGAGCCCAAAGACAATCCGTTTTCACGAGGATTGACGGCATTGGATGAAAATGACGAGCTGGAAGTTGTGGATCAATCCAGGCTTCCGAGCGCGTCGCCGCTTTTTTCTCCTCGTTTCGGATTTAATTACGATGTGAAGGGTGATCGAACGACGCAGCTTCGCGGAGGAACGGGTATTTTTACCGGTCGATTGCCATTCGTCTGGATCGGTAACGTCATTTCTAATCCAGGGCTCAATCCCAATTTGCCGGCGTCAGGCGTGGCAGTTCCCGGCAAAGACTCAGGCGATGAAATTCCAACTCAGTCTTTCGATCTCAACGCCATGGTAAAAGATTTCAAATGGCCACAGGTGTGGACGACGAATATCGCTCTCGATCATAAATTGCCATGGGATGTTTTAGGGACTTTGGAATTCATTTACAGTAAAGACATCAATGCGGTTTATATGCGCAATGCCGACATAGTAGCTCCCGTGGGAACGTTGCCCGATGGCCGGCCATACCTTGGAGGCGCGCCGAATAATGAGCTTAACGCTCCATTTCCGTTTGCTAATGACGGCATCTATGTCATCGATAATACCAGTGCCGGTTATAACTACAGCATCACTACACAATTCCGTAAAATGTTTCCATTCGGTTTGAACTCTGGAATCGCATACACATACATGCAGGCAAAAAGCAAAATGAAATCGACGGAAATTGCCAGCGTTTTGTGGACAGAAAATCCCGTTCAGGGCGATCCGAATAAACCCGAACTCAGTTACTCGGAATTCGGCCAGCGTCATCGTATTGTCGGACATGGCACCTATCGGCATAAATGGAACGAGCGCCATGCAACCAGCATTGGTCTCGTGTTTGAAATTGCCGAAGGCAATACGTTTTTAGGCGCCGGCGGCAATCGATATTCATTTTTATATGCGGGTGATGTCAATGGCGACGGCTCGGCCAGTAATGACTTGATTTATATTCCAAGAGATGCATCGGAAATTACTTTCGATGATATTCCTGGAGGAATGACGGCAGCCGAGCAATGGGATGCATTTAATGCGTTCATTGAACAGGATGATTATCTCAAAAAACATCGTGGAAAAATTGCCGAGCGCTTCGGAGCGGTCAATCCGTGGTATAGCAACATCGACCTAAAAATTCTTCAGGAAGTTACGCTCAAATCGGCGAAAGCCAATCATACTTTCCAAATCAGCTTTGATATTTTAAATTTGGGCAATTTCATCAATTCGAATTGGGGCGTTCGCAAAGTCGCCAGCGCTTCGGCGACGCGTCCACTGCAACTTACCCGTTTTATTGGGAATCAGCCGGTATTTCAATTCGTCGGTCCCAGCAAGACTTACATCAACGATCCAAGTATATTGTCGCGTTGGAGAGTGCAGTTAGGTATAAGGTATTTGTTCAATTAACGTCTCGTTGGTAATCATGAGCTGCTCGGGAAGTTTTAAGAGGATACTTCCTGAGCAGCTTTTTTATTGCCTATTGGATTTACGAGGCCAAGCACCTGATGCTGTCATCTGGACGCATAAATAAAACACCTTGATAAAAAGGCGCTTTTTAATAGATTAAAAACAAATTTAAATTACCTAAGATACTTTCATGCAATTATTTGAGCGTGAAAATTATTTGATGGAGCTTGATACCCTTTTTAAGTCAGTACAAAGCGGTAAGGGGACTCTTGCAATGGTTTTTGGCGAGGCAGGGATTGGGAAAACATCATTGGTGCAGAGATTTCTTGAAAACTTGAATGATGAAGTTAGAATTTTGTTAGGTGCATGTGATGCTCTTTTTACACCTCGCCCGCTAGGGCCTTTATATGATATCGTAGACAAATTGAACGATCGGCAATTACGGGTATTGGACGCTCTGGAGTCCAGAGATGTAATTTTTTCGTTGGTACTAAAAGACTTGCAGAATAATGCCTGTCCCAATGTTTTTGTCATTGAAGATGTGCACTGGGCTGATGCAGCTACTCTCGAT
>JABWBZ010000150.1 GCA_013359335.1 bacterium | reverse complement strand
GTCCGGCTTTGTACTACATTCTCCATCATCGCGAAAAATTCGGTAAAATTCTGATGCTTTACGGCGCCCGCACGCCGGACGATATATTATATGTGAAAGAACTCGAACAATGGCGCGGACGTTTTGACATGCACGTGAGCGTGACCGTCGATAGAGCCGACGCATCCTGGCGCGGCAACGTCGGCGTGGTTACGAGCCTGATGCCGCGGTTTCATTTTGACCGGGAAATGACGGTCGCGCTCGTGTGCGGGCCTGAAATCATGATGCGTTACACGCTGCTGGAATTGGCCAAACGCGGCATCATGGAGGAAAATTTATTTTTATCGATGGAACGGAATATGAAATGCGGCATCGGTTTGTGCGGGCATTGCCAGTTCCGCCATTTTTTTATTTGCAAAGACGGGCCGGTATTTCGCTACGACCGGATCAAACATCTGATGCTGAGAAGGGAATTATAATATGGCAACGCATCGTAAACCCAAATTAGCCGTATGGAAATTTGCTTCCTGCGATGGCTGTCAGTTAACCCTGCTGGATTGCGAAGACGAATTGCTCGCCGTGGCCGGCGCGATCGATATTGCCAATTTTCCCGAAGCTTCGCGTGCTGTTGTGAAAGGTCCGTACGACGTGTCGTTAGTCGAAGGTTCGATCACGACTGCGCACGACGCGGAACGGATTCATCAAATTCGCCGCGATTCGAAAATCCTCGTCACGATCGGCGCGTGCGCGACCGCCGGCGGCATTCAGGCGCTGCGCAATTTCACCGACGTCAAATCGTACATTCCGGTCGTGTACGCCAAACCCGATTATATCGAAACGTTGAATAAATCGACTCCGATTGCCGATCATGTCGCCGTGGACTTCGAATTGCGCGGTTGCCCGATCAGCAAAAAACAATTGATCGAAGCCATCATCGCTTTATTGGCCGGACGTAAACCGCGGCTTCCGAATTACAGTGTTTGTATGGAATGCAAACGCCGCGACACGACGTGTTTGGCCGTCGCGGAAGGTTTGCCGTGTATGGGCCCGGTTACGCAAGCGGGTTGCGGCGCGATTTGTCCGTCGTATCATCGCGGCTGTTTCGGCTGTTTCGGCCCGAAAGAATCGTCCAATGCTGAAAGCCTGAGTCACTGGTGGAAATCGCACGGGATGGAAAGTCGCGAGATCGTCCGTTGGTTCCGCAGTTTCAACGCGTACGCCGATGCGTTCCGAAAGGAGAGCGAAGCTCATGAATGACACTAAAACGGCTAATTCCAAAGATAAAATCATTCGTGTCGATTATCTTGCCCGCGTCGAAGGCGAAGGCTCGCTTTATGTCAAAGTCAAAGGCGGCAAGGTCAAAGACGTTGAATTTAAAATATTCGAACCGCCGCGTTTTTTTGAAGCTTTCCTGCGTGGGCGTTTATATAAAGAAGCTCCGGATATTACGGCCCGCATTTGCGGAATTTGTCCGATCGCGTACCAGATGAGTTCGTCGCAAGCGATGGAAAATGCACTCGGCGTGAAGGTGAGTCCGGGAATTCGCAATTTACGCCGGTTGATTTATTGCGGCGAGTGGATCGAAAGCCATGTACTGCACGTCTACATGCTGCACGCGCCGGATTTTCTGGGATATGAAAGCGCAATCCACATGGCGAAAGATCACGGCGAATTAGTGCAAAAAGCGCTGCGCATGAAAAAACTCGGAAACGAGATCATGGAAGTGGTCGGCGGCCGCGCCGTGCACCCGATCAATGTCGGCGTCGGCGGCTTCTATCGCGCTCCGTCGAAAAAGGAATTGCAGGCGTTGGTTGATGAATTGAAATGGTGCCGCGAAGCGGCAATGGATACGGTTCGTCTCGTTGCCGGATTTAATTTTCCTGAATTCGATATGGATTATGAATACGTGGCTTTGTCGCATCCGAGCGAATATGCGATTACCGAAGGAAGACTGATTTCGAATCGCGGCTTGAATATTGACGTGAGCGAGTATGAACAATGTTTTGAGGAGTCCCACGAAATTCACAGCCATGCCTTGCATTCGGCGATCAAAGGCCGCGGCGCTTACTTCGTCGGGCCATTGGCACGGTTTAATTTGAATTTCGATCAACTCCACGACGAAGAAAAAAAATTGGCCGAAGAAGTTACATGCACGCCGCCGGTTAACAATCCTTTCAAAGGCATCATTATTCGCAGCCTTGAAACGCTTTACGCGGTCAATGAATCGCTGCGCCTGATCGAATCGTACGAACCGCCGGAACCGTCGATGATGGCCATTACGCCGAAAGCAAGCCGCGGATGCGGCTGCACCGAAGCGCCGCGCGGAATCTGCTGGCACCGGTACACGCTCGATGACAAAGGAATTATCCAGGACGCTAAGATCGTTCCGCCAACGTCGCAGAATCAGAAACAAATTGAAAAAGATTTATATGCTTATGTCAGCCAGTACATGCACCTGCCGAAAGATCAATTGACATGGCAATGCGAACAAGCGGTGCGCAATTACGATCCGTGCATTTCCTGCGCAACGCACTTTCTCAAACTGGAGATCGATCGTGAAGACTGATGACAAAATTCCGATTTTGCTCATTGGAATCGGCAATGAATTTCGAAAAGACGACGGCGTGGGATTAGTTGTAGCGCGAAAAATTGCAGCCAAAAATATCCGCAAGGTTGCCGTGATGGAGTACAGCGGCGAAGGAACGTCATTGATGGAAGCGTGGAGGCATGCGCAAACGGTGATTTTAGTCGACGCCATCGCTTCGGGCGGTCAGGCCGGAACCATTCATCATTTCGAAGCGCATCGTGAAAATATTCCGGCTAATTTTTTTAATTATTCCACGCACGCCTTCAGCGTTGCGGAAGCGGTGGAATTATCCCGCGCGCTGGGCAAGCTTCCTGAAATCGTTCATGTGTACGGAATTGAAGGGGAAGATTTTGCTGCAGGAGCGGGGTTATCGGTTTCCGTTGAAAATAAAATTGAAAAGCTGACGGAACAGATCATGCAGGAAATTACAATTTTATTGATTCGCAATCATTTGATCAAACTGAGTCCGGTTTAATATATTCGGCAACGTCCCATCGGCGCCTCCTATCTTCTCCTACGGTATTGTAATGCAGATGAAAAAAAGTTTCTTTGTGTTACATAAGTAAAACACAAAGGAGGTTGGTATGTCGCTCAAAAAAATAAAAGATTACTTGGATTCTCATCAGGTGAAATACGTTGTCGTTTCCCATTCGCCGGCGTACACAGCCCAGGAAGTGGCGGCGTACACGCACATTCCCGGCAAGGATATGATCAAAACCGTAATGGTGAAAATTGATGACCGGATGACGATGCTGGTTTTGCCGGCTGATCATAACGTTCATTTCAACCGTCTCCGCGAAGTGACGGGCGCGAACAAAATCGAATTAGCCAATGAGCGTGAGTTCAAAGATTTATTTCCGGAATGCGAAGTTGGCGCCATGCCGCCGTTCGGTCATTTATACGGGCTTCCGATGATTATCGAAAAAAGCCTGACGGACGACGCGGAAATTGCATTCAACGCCGGTACGCATCGTGAAGTGATTAAAATGGCGTACAACGATTTCGCCAAAGTGATTAAGGCGACGATTTTGAATTTTTGACCAAAGGCGGTTATGAATTGCAAGCCATTTTTTCTTACGCTTGTGTGGTTGAGTTGTATCGTCGGCTGTGAGCAACAGAATGAAAGACCGAAGCATTGGCGTAGTTCTACACCGGCGGAACAAGGCATGGATGCAGAGGTATTGGATTCTGCGTTTATCATCGCCGAACAAGCCGGTTTCGTCGACGGCTTGTTGGTCATCCGTAATGATTTTCTAGTAGCCGAAGATTACTATAACGGATACAATCCTACGCGTCCCCACATCATTATGTCCGTATCCAAAAGTTTTTTATCTGCCATAACGGGCGTCGCCTTGCAGCGAGGGTACATCGACAGTCTCGGGGAGAAAGTGATGGACTACTTTCCGGAGTACGACTATGAAGGTATCGATTCGAGAAAGTATCAAATTTCAATCAGGCATTTACTCACGATGCGCATGGGCATTCGCGACGAATCGGATGATAATTACGGCGTCTATTGGAGTTTGTACAATTCGTCAAACTGGATCAAAGCAACGATCGAGTCGCCGCTGATTTCCGATCCCGGTGAACGCATGCAATACAACACATTTCAAACTCATCTTCTTTCCGCCATTATTACCAAAGCAACCTGGCGCAGTACATTGGAATTTGCTACAGAAAGCCTTTTTGACTCCATGAAGATCGATGTGGACGCTTGGGAGCGTGATCCGCAGGGATATTATTTTGGCGGGAATAGCATGTATTTTACTCCGCAGGAAATGGCAGTACTCGGATATGTGTATCTCCATCAGGGAAAATTTGAAGGCATCCAGGTTGTGCCGGAAACGTGGGTCGATCTGACGCTTTCGCCGAGTACGGATTTTGCACATCCCAATGCATGGGGTGCGCTGAGAAATTATAATTATGCTTATTTGTGGTGGCTGGGCGAAATTGGCGGCGAAAGCTTGTTCATGGGCTATGGATATGGCGGGCAATTTGTCATTGTTTTTCCCGAGTTAAATTTGATCGTCGTGTCGACCGCCAATCACTGGGTAGATCCTAATACATCGACCAACCAAGAATGGGCAATCTTCAGCCTGATTGAAAAATATATTTTACCGTCAATAACGGATGTGACAGACATGAACATTTCGAAAGAAGTTTTTAAATAGTCGTTTGAATTGGCGTACCCATCAATTGCCCCTCTCGCTCCTTGCACCCCACTGCATTCTTTTCTATTTTTTGTCGCATCGATTTTCTATTCAACAATTGAATAGAAATGTATCGTGCCATGGTAATTATAATAAGTTGTTCCATTGCGTCTTGCATGCAAAATACAACTAAGGAGATTGACATGAGTGAGAAGAACGAACTGGAAGCTGTCCGTAAGTTACACGAAAAAGATATGGTGGCTTCCAAGAAAGGCGACTACCAAACCCTGCGTTCCATTATGTCGGACGACGCGGTTGTGCTGCCACCTGGTGGAAAAGCCGTTCGCGGGAAAGATGTGCTGGATTCCAATTTTGCCAAGATGAAAGAATCGATGCAGGCGGTTGAGGTTCTGGAATATGTTTTGGATTTTGAAGAGGTACAGATAATCGGGGACTACGCCTTTGAGTGGGGAACGATTCGGGGTTCCATGCGAATGAAAAACAGCGGTGATATTATCCATTCGCGTTACAAAGTCATGCGAATTTTGAGAAAAGAAAACGATGAATGGAAAGTTTTCCGAACCATCTGGAATGATGAACATGCTGAAAAGTAAAAAACGAATCATCCGCCGCTCAAAGCGCACACGATATGAATCGCATCGTTTTTTTCCAGACGAATAAAAATATCCGAAACCGATTTTTCATTTACAAAAAATTTGATGTGTTCGCGGATCCGGTCTTGTTCGTTCACAACTCTGAATCGTATGCCAGGAAATTGACGGTCGAGCACAGCCAGCGCTTCAGCGAGAGTTTCGCCATGCACTTCTACCTCATGCGAATGCGTGTAGGAACGTAGCGGAGATGGAATATGGATTTTCATAAGTCACTTCGCAACTTCTACCGAATAAATTTCCGGCAAGTGGCGCGCAATACATTTCCACGAACGGCCTTCGTCCGTTCCTGCCCAGATTTCGCCATGGGTCGTTCCGAGGTACAGACCCGTTCGGGGATTGTCATCAGCCGTCATGGCTTGCCGTAAAACAGTCATCCACGCGTGCTTTTTTGGAAATCCTTTGTCAAGCCGTTTCCACGATTGGCCGCCATTAGAGGTTTTGAAAACGGCGGGTTTTCCGGAAGGGCTCGTTCTCGGCCACACGTCCGTTCCGTCCATCGGAAAAACCCATGCGATATTCGGATCGCGGGGATGCAGAACAATGGGAAAGCCGATATCGCCGGTTTTTTCGGGCATGTTTTTTCCAATGCGTTCCCAGCGGCCATCTTCACGATTCATCCGGTAAATGCCGCAGTGATTCTGTTGGTACAAAACATCGGGAAATAACGGATGCATAGCTACGCAATGCGGATCGTGGCCGTACTCTGGATTTTCGGTTGGAATAAAATCGGCCGTACAACCTTGATTGAGCGGTTTCCAACTTTTTCCGCCATCGGTGGTTTCAAATACGCCGCCGCTCGAACATCCGATGTACATGTGCGCTGCGTCGCGCGGATCGATCAGAATTGAATGCAATTTTGGACCATCCGGCGTACCGTCTTTTTCACCGCCAGTCCATTGATCCAGCATCGGATGGTGATTAAATCCTGCGACGCCTTTCCACGTCACGCCGTCGTCATCGCTGCGGAAAATGCTTTGCGGCGATGTTCCGGCAAACCAAACTTCCGGCTGCGACGCATGTCCCGGCGTCAGCCAAAAAACATGATCGACCGTCCGGCCTTTTTCGCCTTCCGGCGCTTTCGGAAATGACGGAGGCGCCGACGCTTCCTTCCATGTCTTGCCGCCGTTGACAGAGCGAAATACCGTCGGTCCCAAATGTCCCGTTTTGCAGGCCATCAGCAGCGTCTTGCTTCTCGGATCTTTGACCAGATGATGCACGATATGCCCGAGAAAAATCGGGTCGGAAAGTTTCCATGTTCGCCCGGAAGCATCGCTGCGCAATATAAATGCGCCTTTCCGCGTTCCGATCAAAATCGTAATCGGTTTGGATTGGCCCGATGATTTTTTAGAAGTTTTTTTCTTTTTCATAGTGGGAGTAATTTAGTGAAAAGATAGTTATAGAAATAATTAAAAATTTTCTATGAAAAATAGAAGGATGAAATATTAAACAATCACCTGCATTCTATTGTGCATTATTCATTGCTCATTGTTAATTAAAAATGGTATCCAATGTTGAAATAGGCCAAGACGTTGTGTTCCGTGCCGTGCATGATCGTCCATTCAATAGGGCCCAACAACGTTTCCGCGCCGATCGTCAATCCTGCGCCTTTTACGTCGCTGCTTTTAGGCGTAAATCCCATCCATCTGTTTGCCGCATTGCCAACATTGCCGCGGAGCATCACATACCGGTGCGGATAAATCTCATACTGAAAACCGAATTGATACATTCGGAGATAACGGCCTGAACGTTCTCCCGGATCGAGTCCCAAAAAAATAGTTGCACCACCCAGCCGGTTTTGTAAATTAATGGGTACGTCTTTCCCACGAGCCCTGGCCATCCGCCAGCCCATGATCATGGAGACTTTCGAAGTCATAGGGGCAAACAACATTCCCGCCGATTGATACGATGAAAATGAGGCCGAACTGTAAATTTTTTTTCCCGTCCATACGCCGATGTTTTGCGTTTGAAATCCGCTCGTGGGAAAAACCGTTTTGTCGTACGTGTCGATGAGCAATTGTCCGACGACGGCATGAAAATTTTTACTGCCGGGCAGCACAACGTCCAAATCATTTTTTTCCAAATTGGCAATTTGTTTTCGGATGCCGACGGTGGCGAGAAAAACATTCGAAAAAATCGATCCGACTAAAACGTCGCCGCCCCATTGCCGGTAATCAATTTCAGAAAAATTTCCGGCCGGTTGATAAAATCGCAAAGGCGATTGCAGGTAGTCCGTTGAAATTCTCATGCCAATGCGCGGCGGAATGTCCGTAATGACCGTATACGACGCGACCGCCTGAAATTCGGTTCCGAGCTGAATATCCGTCCGGAAAACAGAACCGCGCATGAGGCGATTACGCAGCGTTAAATTTAATAAAATAGCGGCATCGAATTCGCTGTTGTACCGAAAAGAAAAACGCAAAAGATCGGTGTTCGCTTCGACCGCTTTGATCACCAATAGGGTGCCTTGTTCGCTTGGGACGAGTTGGTACGCGACGCGTTCAAAAAAATTGGACGCATAGACGCGGTTGATTGCTTGTTCCAGCGAAGCCGCCGTCACCCAAGCCGGCGCCGTAATTCCCAATTGCGTTCGCAGCATGCGTTTGGATGCGAATTTCAAGCCTTCGACTTTAACGCGGTAAATAAAAATCGAATCGACGGCTGTTTTGGCAATGGCGCGCTGCGTGGCATGCCCGGTGAGCGATTCGGCGATGGCTTTTAGGCGCGGCCACTGGCGGCGAGCCGCGGCTTCACCGCTGTCGATAATCGCGCGCGCTTTGTCAAAATCGGCGGCGGTATAGCCGTTTAAATCAGGCTGAATCAAAACGTCGCAATAGCCCTGCTGTTGTTTATTGGAAGTGACAATCTGAAAACTCAAAGATTGATCCATAATATCAAGCAGTGAATTAATGTTGTTTTTTGTCCGGAGTTCCGATCCGACGTCAACGCCGATGACCACGTCGGCGCCGAGCGC
>JABWBZ010000149.1 GCA_013359335.1 bacterium | reverse complement strand
GGCCATGAAAGGAATAGCCGAAGAAAATCAAATTTCAGTTGTGGATTTTATGCTTCCCTTCCGCGAACAAAAAGAAAAAGACTTATACGTTGACGGCGGCCATCCTACAGAAATCGGGCATAAAATTATGGCTGATGAAATTTTCAAAAAACTTTTCACTAATAATCCATAATCGAAAAAAATAAAAATGTACATTCTCGGCATCTCAAGTTTCTACCACGATTCGGCGGCGGCGCTTGTCAAAGACGGAAAAATTATTGCCGCGGCACAAGAAGAACGTTTTACCCGCAAAAAACACGATGACAACTTTCCAAAAAATGCGGCCGCTTTTTGCCTGAAGGCTGCAGGAATCACTATTGAACAAGTCGATTATGTCGCCTTCTATGAAAAGCCGCTTATAAAGTTTGAACGGTTATTGCGAACCTATTTTGCTTACGCACCTTTTGGACTTAATTCATTTCTCAAAGCCATGCCGCAGTGGATTCGAAAAAAGTTGTGGATGCCTGAATTGATCATGGAAGAACTCAAAGGATTTAATGGAAAGATTATTTATCCCGAGCACCACGAATCTCATGCTGCGGCTGCCTTTTATCCGTCGCCATTTCAGGAAGCGGCCTTTTTAACCGTCGACGGCGTGGGCGAATGGACGACAACAAGTTTTGGAATCGGCAAAGATCATCAAATACAAATTGATTATGAAATACATTTCCCACATTCGCTCGGTCTCCTCTACTCCGCATTTACTTATTATACAGGATTTAAAGTAAATTCAGGCGAATACAAAGTCATGGGTTTAGCGCCGTACGGTGAGCCTAAATATGTCGATTTGATTTACAAACATCTTCTCGATTTAAAAGAAGACGGCTCATTTAAGCTTAATATGGAATATTTCAATTATGCGGCAGGTTTGACCATGACTAATGATAAATTCCATCGACTTTTCGGAGGCCCTCCGCGCAAACCTGAATCATTGCTAACACAACGGGAAATGGATTTAGCCAAATCCGTTCAAGTCGTAACTGAAGAAATTATGCTGCGCATGGCCAAACACGTCCGTAAAGTAACAGGCCAAAAAAATCTGTGTCTGGCGGGCGGTGTTGCACTGAATTGCGTAGCGAATGGAAAATTATTAAAAGAAAAAATATTTGACGAGATTTGGATTCAGCCCGCAGCCGGCGATGCTGGAAGCGCTTTGGGAGCCGCTATGTTCGTTTGGCATCAATATCTTGGAAATAACAGAAACGTCGAAAAGGATGACACACAATTCGCTTCGTACTTAGGAACCGAATATTCTGACCAGGAAATTGAACAATTCCTCAACAGCAAAAATATTGCTTTTCAAAAATGCACCAAAGAAGAAATGATCAGTCAAGTTGTCGATTTTTTGGCCGAAGAAAAAGTGGTTGGATGGTTTCAAGGGAAAATGGAATTCGGCCCCCGTGCGCTTGGCGCCCGTAGTATTATCGGCGATGCTCGTTCGTCTAAAATGCAATCCGTTATGAATCTCAAAATTAAATACCGTGAGTCTTTCAGGCCATTTGCCCCAAGCGTATTGCGCGAGAAAATGTCGGAGTACTTTGATGTCGATTATGACAGCAAATATATGTTATTGGTGGCGGATGTGAAAGAAGATCGTAGGATTCCCATGACTGAACAACAGGAAAAGCTTTTTGGAATCGAGAAACTAAATATACCTCGATCGGACGTACCTGCCATTACTCATGTGGATTATTCAGCGCGAATTCAAACAGTGCACAAAGATGTTCATGGAACTTATTACGAACTGATTCGCGCATTTTATGAAAAAACAGGATGTCCGGTTATCGTCAATACATCCTTCAATGTCCGGGGCGAGCCGATCGTTTGTTCTCCCGAGGACGCCTATCGTTGTTTCATGAGAACCGAAATGGATTATCTGATTTTAGGTAATTATATACTGAGTAAAACTGATCAGAAACAAACAGAAGACAATAAAGAATGGATGAAAGAATTCGAACTCGATTAATCTAAAAAGGAAAAAATTTATGAAATCAATTATAAACGACATCAAACACGAAATTTCGGGCATCGATCGCAATGTGAAATCGGTTCGGAAATTCGGAATTTTCTTGTCTGTTTTTCTTTTGCTGATAGCTGGATATTTTTTTTATAAATCCAATTCCATTTGGATATGGTTTGGTATTACGGGAGCAGCTTCAGCGCTTCTGGCTTTGGTTATTCCCATGATGCTTTTTCCGATATATTACGGTTTGACTTTTATTTCCATGATTATCGGTTATTTTGTATCCAAATTAATTTTAACCACTATGTTTGCATTTTTTTTCATTCCGGTTGGCTTAATTACGAGACTATTGCGCAAAGATCTTTTGAATAAACGAATCGATAAAAAAGCTTCTACTTACTGGTACAAAAAAGAAGTAACGCCATTCTCGAAAGAGAAATACGAAAGATTATTTTGATGGCTGAAACGACTCGAGTACCGGCGCGGCAAAACCCGACTTCCATCGAAGACGAAAAAGATACCGAGGAGGAAATCGCCGGACAACCAATGTCTTTTCTTGAACACTTGGATGAATTAAGGCGGCGTCTCATAAAAATTATTCTTTCCGTTTTGATCATGATGATGCTGTCGTTTGCTTTTAGTAATGAAATTTTAAAGTTTCTACTCTATCCTCCCGTTTTACTTCCGGGTCTCAAACCTCCGATTCAAATGATGAAGCCGGTTATTACGCAGGTTCAAGGCCTAATGATGGTAAAAATTCAGGTCGGACTTATTGCAGGCATCGTATTTAGCTTACCGGTTATTTTGTTTCAACTTTGGCGATTTATTTCACCGGGTTTGCGAAAGAAGGAACGCCGATATGCTATTCCCGTTATATTATTTGCTACTTTTTTTTTCATGCTTGGTGCGTTGTTCTCATACATTGTAGTTATTCCAATTACTTTAAATTTTTTGCTTTCGATGGGATCGATCGATCCTGAGCTCGGAATAGTTGTCGAAAATATGATTGATTTGGATGCATATCTTGGTTTTGTTAGCGGTTTTATGCTTATCAGCGGTATTACGTTTGAATTACCCGTATTATCTTACTTCTTGACGAAAATTGGAATTTTATCTTCATCCTTCCTCAGAAAATATTGGCGACATGCCGTCATAGGATCATTATTTATTTCAGCAATTGTAACGCCAACAACCGACATGATCACTTTATTCGTCGTTGCAGTGCCGATTATCGTTCTATATGAAGTCAGTATTTGGGTTTCTGCATCAGTCGCGCGCAAGAAAAAGAAAGCTAGCCTATGAGATTGATTATTCCAGTAAGGTTCGTCGTCTTTCTAATAGTGGTTTCCTGCAGTTCAACGGCCATCAAACAAGAGGTTCATGAATCGCATATTGAAATCATTAATGGCAAACGAATGCTTATTGGTGAATTTACTAAAGAAGAACTTCTGAGTGAGCTCTCGGTATTTAAAACCTTATACGATCAATATCAACCTTCACAGAATGCGATAGATTTTCTTAAAACTATTTCAAATGATCTTACCATTGAATTATACCTTGGCACATGGTGCCCCGATTCAAAGCGCGACGTTCCTCCATTTCTTAAAATTTTATCGACGGCTGATAATTCTCGCATCCATTGTAATTTACATGGTGTCGACCGCAGCAAAAAAGATAAAAACGGTGAAACAGTTAAATTGGGAATCAATCGAGTTCCGACGATGATATTTTACATTAATGGTCAAGAAATGGGACGAATCGTTGAAAGCCCCTACCATGACACATTGGAAGAGGACATCGTCGATATTCTATCGAAACAAAGGTAGCCTTGTTGAATAAAACCCGGATCATTTTTTTTGCTGGTAAGGGCGGCGTCGGAAAAACTACTACAGCCGCGGCAACGGCCATACGTTCAGCCCAAAACGGTTACCGCACGCTTATCATGAGCACCGACCCGGCTCACAGCCTTGCCGATACTTTTGAATGTTTAATCAATAGAAACGTGACTGCCATACGGCCTAACCTCGACGCTTTTGAAATCGATCCATATTTCGAATTAGACTCAAATTGGGGTGAAATTCGCGATTATTTATCTTCACTAATTATCTCGCTCGGCGCCGATGCTTCACTAGCTGGAGAACTTGCCACAATCCCTGGCATGGACAATCTTTTTAGTTTATTACGAATCAGGGAGTTCCATCAGTCTCAACAATATGATGTCATTATCGTCGATATGGCACCAACCGGCGAAAGTCTAAGGCTTCTAAGTTTGCCTGATGCCATTTCATTGGCCTTGAAGGTGACGCGCTATCTTGAAAAATATTTAGTATCTCCGGTGATCAGGCCCGCATCTAAAATGTCAAAATCTTTACGTGCAGTCATTGCTCCGGAAGAAGTTGCAAAATCGTGG
The DNA here is from genome assembly GCA_013359335.1 of bacterium. GTDB lineage: Bacteria > CLD3 > CLD3 > SB21 > SB21 > JABWBZ01. The sequence continues at coordinate 3,951 of JABWBZ010000149.1, read as the reverse complement.
GAAACTCTCCTGGAAAAACTCCTCGATGTACGAAAAATCCTTGAAGCCGACACGGTTACTTCAACCCGACTGGTTTTGAATCCTGAAAAAATGGTGATCAATGAATCGCAACGCGCCCTGACTTACTTGAATTTGTTTGGCATCACGGTCGACTGTATTATTGTCAACCGGTTGATTCCGGACGCGGTTCAAGACAGCTATTTCCATGATTGGTACAGTTTGCAGCAACGGCATTTGAAAAATGTGTATGAACTATTTAGCCCGCTTCCTATAAAAACAGTTCCGTTTTTTAAAGAAGAAGTAATCGGCATTGCTAAACTCAACCTTCTCGCTGAATGCCTTTATGACAATGATGATCCGACTCATTTATTTTATTCCGAACGCCCTGTAAAAATTATTGTAACTAAGGAAGAGAGAATATTCGCTGTTCAAGCTCCTTTTATTAAGCCGGGGTTGATCGAACTGTCAACCCGAGGCAATGAACTGATGATTCAAATTGGCAACCAGCTTCGCTCATTTATAATTCCCGATTCTCTTTCAGGGTTGTCTCCCACCAACGCCGTGTATACGGACGGATGGATTCATGTCAAATTTCAAAAAAACTAAAGCCAATCCCTATGCCGAATATTTTTAGCAAGCTCTTAACCGTTAAGATTATTTTTTTGGTTTGTTCGCTCAACGCGCAACCTGAATCGTGGTCCCATTGGGAAATAAAATGGTTTACTATTAAGACCAAGCATTTCGACATTCATTATCACGACCATCCATACACCAGAAATCATCCGGAATTTAAAGGACCCGAGCGAACCGCTAAGCTAGTAGCAAAAATTGCCGAAGAGATTTACGAACCGATCACGCAGCTTTATCAATACCAACCCGAGCGGGTTCACTTTATTATCCGCGACACGGATGATTATTCGAACGGAGGCGCCTATTATTTTGATAATAAAATAGAAATCTGGGCTTCGAGTTTAAATTTCGAACTACGCGGAGCCCACAATTGGCTGCGTAATGTCGTGACGCATGAATTTACGCACATGGTGTCTATTCAAGCGTCGATGAAATTGTCCCGTACTTTCCCGGCAATTTATCTACAATATATTGGTTACGAGAAAGAGCGTCGCCATGATGTTTTACGAGGTTTTCCAAATGTTATTGCATCGTATCCGGTTGCAACGGTTTCGATTCCCGTATGGTTTGCCGAAGGCGTAGCGCAGTATCAACAAAAAAATCTCGATTATGAATTTTGGGACTCGCACAGGGACATGATTCTGCGTTCCAGAATTCTATCGGATCAAATGCTTACGCTGATGCAAATGAGTACATTCGGTAAAAACAGTATCGGCAACGAATCGGCGTATAACGCCGGCTATGCTTTTACAAGCTATCTTGTGTCAAAGTTCGGTGAAAATATCATTGAGAAAATCGCGTCTAATAGCAAAAGAAGATTGAGTTCTTTTGATGCCGCCGTCAAAGATGCAACCAGTCAACCTTTAAATGAATTGTACAAAGAATGGCTAAATCATCTCACGGCTCAGTATCGATCATCAACTGACAATATACAGAAAAACGTGGTTGAAGGAACAGCTATTGAAAAAGAAAGTACCGGTAATTTTTTCCCGGCATTTTCTCCTGACGGGTCCAAGATTGCATTTATTTCGAACCACGGCAACGATTATCTGAGTCAGACCGCTCTGTATATTTACGATATAAAAAAACAATCGCTTAAAAAAATAATGAGTGAGGTCGACGGCTCCGTTTCGTGGTCACCTGATGGCCGTTATCTGGCCTATGCGAAGAATTTACATTTCAATCAATACCGTTCCCAAGTTAACGATATCTATATTTACGATTTGCAAAAAGAAGTAGAAACACGCATTACGTTTGGACTTCGCATGCTTGCCCCATCGTTTTCGCCGGATGGACATTCTATCGTAGGAGTGGTAAATCAGGATGGAACGAATAATCTGATTTTACTAACCCATATTCCAACTGAATTAAGCGCACTAAATGAAAAAGACGATAAAAACATGTTTGTGAGCAAAGGAATAGATGCACAATGGCTGACTCGATTTGATGACGGACGCCAGATTTATAAACCAATCTTCCACCCCGATGGCCAAAGAATATTTTTCGATACTTCCATTGACGATGGCCGTGACATTGCTGTATTTGATATTAAAACCGGCCAATGGCAAATGGTTTTTGATAAACCCCATGACGAACGTTCGCCGGTCATTAGTTCTGACGGAAATTCGTTATACTATTCCTGCGATGAAACCGGCATTTTTAATATTTACAAATTTGATTTGTCCAGTCATCAGAAAACATTGCTGACCAATGTAATCGGAGGGGCGTTTTATCCGTCCGTATCCGACAACGGAGAAATCAGTTTTACACTTTACAAAGATACACGTTATCAGCTTAACTATTTATCGAATGAAAAAGCGGTTGAGCAATTAAAAGCCACATATCCGGTTGTTAACCCAAATTTAGCATCAAATGCAGTGTATCCAGCACGATATGCAACCTATCCAAAAAGCTATAAAGATACCTTGGTACCGAGTTTTGATTCAATCACAAGTTACAAAACAACTTTTCTGGATTTTTCAGTTTTGCCGATTGCCAGAATTGATTATGGCACTTTCAAGCCTGGAGCCTACTTTTATTCGAGCGATGTCCTAAATAAATCATTATTTTTTGGGGGAATATTGTTTAATTTAACGGATTTCGATCGCGATTTGTTTGGCATTTTTGAATTTGGAGGTTTTGGGCCAACATTTTTTCTTGAATTATATAACGTAACCAGGTCGAAAACATTTACCGACAATGTTGATCCTACTAATGATGATATTGTCAAGTATGAATCCATTCAAACCAATCGATTTGAACTGAGAGAAGTCGATGCCGGAATTGATCTGAGCCTTGTATCACCCAGAGATATTCGCTTAAACTACATGCACAGCGAATATTTTGTTAAAATCAAAGGCAAAGAATTTGAAGGCGGCGAATATACAGCTATACCTTCAACCGGCAATATTAAATATTTCTACGGTAATGATTTTTCCATAGCTTGGAAATGGTCGTCACTCAAACCCTCGGTAGATTACGATATCAATCCACGTGGCGGAAGAAGAATCAATTTTAAATACGGCTACAATTTGGATCACCTTTTTGAAGGATTTGCTTTTAATTCAAATACAGGTTCATCAGCCGTCATCTATCAAAAGGCGTTTCATCACCGTTTAGAAGGATATTGGAATGAATTTTTAAAAATACCTGGCACCACTCATACATTGGACGTAAATTTTCAGGGAGGAATTATTCCAACCAGGGTCGATAGTTTTTACAATTTTTTCGGGGGAGGTTTGCTTGGACTTAAAGGTTATTCCTATTACAGTATCGAAGGCAGCCGAATGGCCTTATTTACAAGCTATTATCGATTTCCAATTTTCAGAAATATCGATCGCTCATTAGGCTTTTTGTACTTGGATAAAATCTTCGGAGCTTTTTATTTCGGTTATGGCAATGCATGGAGTAACAAGACGTCTTTCAACCAATTAAAACATTTCAAAAAGGACGTTGGAGGTGAACTTCGTATTGAGTTCAATTCCTTCTATGTTTATCCAACCCGAGTTACTTTTAGCGCCGTTTACGGGTTAGATGAATTTATCAGCGATGGCCCCGTCATTACTAAACAAGATTTCAATACGGGCAATCTGATCAAGCAAAACCAGAAAATATCGAACGGTAAGGAATGGCGGTATTATCTTACGGTCTTGTTTGGTTTTTCACTATTCGATTAAAAACAAAAAATCCATCAGAAACTCTGATGGATTTTTTTAATGGTAGCGGGCGCGACGAGGCTCGAACTCGCAACTTCTGCCGTGACAGGGCAGTGCTCTAACCAATTGAACTACGCGCCCCTTTTGCGAAAGCGGCGTAATCTTA
>JABWBZ010000148.1 GCA_013359335.1 bacterium | reverse complement strand
TATTTTCTCTGGTTCCAAGCGGAACATTGTCCGGTTGAAAGTTCCACGGGATAAAAGCGGTAAAACCTTTACCGTATTTAGAGAGGCTTGCGTCCTGCAAATCACGAATTTTCAGCAAGTGCTCGATGCGTTCTTCGAGCGTTTCAACGTGGCCGTACATCATGGTCGCGGTCGTTGTAATTCCCAATTTATGACAAGTCGCATGGACATTGAGCCATTTATCCGTGTCGCATTTGCCGCGGGAAATAGCCGTACGCACACGGTCGACCAGAATTTCGGCGCCCGCACCCGGTACGGAATCGAGACCCGCCGTTTTCAAACGTATTAAAGTTTCCTCGACGGACAGATCGGACACTTTAGCAATGTAATCGATTTCGGGAGCGCTCAGAACATGCAGCCAGATTTGCGGAAATTTTGATTTCAAATGACGGAAAAGATCTTCGTAGTAGCCTATTTTCAATTTCGGGTTCAATCCACCCTGCATTAAAATCTGAATGCCTTCAAGATTGATCAACTCTTCGATCTTCCGGTCGATTTCTTCATAAGGCAACACATAGCCTTCATCCGATCCAACCGGCCGATAAAATGCACAGAAGCTGCATTTGTCGACGCAAACATTGGTATAATTGATATTGCGGTCGATGATATAGGTGACAACGTTATCCTTTTTCTTCTTACGGCGCATGTAATCGGCCATAAAGCTAAGCACTGGAAGTTCTTTACATCGGTACAACTCCAGTCCGTCTTCAAACGTCAATCGCTCGCCATTTTCGATCTTATAAAAAATTTTATCAGGCATTTTTTTGAACTTTCAATTTTTTCTGAAACTTCGCTAACATAAAGAATTGTCTTTTGGAATTCAAGTTTTTTTAAGACAGCCACGGGGCACAGCGAATTGGCGAAGAACACCAATCAAATAATTACAATTTGCGCACCCGAGGCATTTTTAGTAAATTGGTAAAAACATCCAACTCTCTTTCGCAGGTCTTTCCTTGATTGCTTTTTACAACGGGAATTATTCGCCCGAAAAAAACATAGCGGTCTCCTGCACCGATCGCGGCTTTCTTTACGGAGACGGGCTTTTTGAAACGCTTCGTTGTGTCAATCGTTCCGTCGTCAGTTACTACGATCATTTTGACCGGTTTCGCGACGGCTGCCAACGTGCTCGAATTCCTCTGCCGTATTCGGCCGTAGAAATCCGTGAAATGATTACGGAACTCTTGCAACGCAATGCTCTCACGGATGCGACCGTTCGTATCACAATCACTCGGGGCACGACGGATCAGTTTGGTTTCGGTTTTTCGGCGTCAGCCGAGCCTTCGTTTCTCATCATGATCAGACCCAACAAAAAGCTTCCAGCCGAGCTTTATCAAAACGGTGTGAGCATCGATTTCAGTCATTTTCCGATCATGCCCGAAAGCGGCGTTGCGCTCAAAAGCACCAGCGCGCAATACTATGCATTGATGAAACAAGCGGCGCTCGATCAACAGTGTTACGAAATGATTCTTTGCGATCACTTTGATAAGATATTGGAAGGCACGTCAAGCAATGTTTTTATCGTTTCAGCCGGCACGGTTGCTACTCCGCCTTTAAGCAAAGGCGTTTTGGAAGGCATTACGCGCAAACGCGTCATGGACATTATTCAAAATAAGCTTCAATTGTCCTTTGCCGAAAACAGTTTTTCTAAAAAAGAACTGTTGGCAGCCGATGAAATTTTTCTGACGAACACCAACGTTGAGGTTTTGCCTGTGACACGCGCTGGCGTCAAAGCAATTTCCAATGGAAAAATCGGACCGATCACTCAAAAAATTTTAAATACTTTTCGTCAAACCCTTATTGAAATTCTTGAATGACCTTGCAAACGACATCGTTTGATTGGCTGGGTTCGCCTCTAGACCTATACGCCAAATTATATCCGAGTCCATTCAGCTTTTTCCTTTACAGTTCTATGACCGGCCATTCCAATTCGAGGTATTCGTACATGGGCTGCGATCCCTACCTGATATTTCAATCGAAAGGGCAGGCTATTTCAGTTTTTTCGAACGAAAAATGGCGCCATTTTAGCGGAAATCCTTTGATCGAATTTGAAAAACTTTTCAATGAAGAATCTATACGATGGAAACTTTCTGAACAGGATTTTTTTTCGCGCGGCGCTGTAGGATACTGGGGATATGATTTGAAAGACTTCCTCGAAACGTTGCCTTCAAAAGCCGAAAAAGAATTTGATGCACCTGACAGTTTCTGGATGTTTTATAAAAGTATCATAGTCATCGACCATCGGTACAGCAATTACTTTATCGTTGGCGATCCTCATGAAACGCAAAAACTTTACGACAAAATCACCAATATAATTTCTCCGGCGTCGGTTACCTGCGATTATACTGTTTCTCCGAGCGTATCGGAGAGCGACTACATTCGCAGCATTTTGTCGATCAAAGAACGCATTGGCGCAGGCGACGTGTACGAAGTCAACTTATCGCAACGTTTTCATATACAATTTGAAAACGATGAACCTTGGCGAGATTTTAATATTTTTCGATCGCTGACTGAAGTCAGCCCGGCGCCTTTTTCGGCGATTCTGAAATGCCTGGATTTTTCCGTCATCAGTTCTTCGCCCGAACGATTTTTAAAAATTCGCGATCGCGTGGCTGAGAGCCAGCCCATCAAGGGTACGCGCCCCTGCGGCCTCGGATTTTCCGAGGACGAGCAAAATTATCTCGATTTGTACACCAGCGATAAGGATCACGCCGAGAACCTGATGATCGTCGATCTCGTCCGCAACGATTTAGGTCGCGTATCTAAAGCCGGATCGGTCGCCGTCAAAGATTTATTCAAAATCGAAAAGTTTTCCACTGTTTTCCAAATGCTGTCGACTATTTCAGGAACGCTGAACGACGACGTTTCGAACATGGATGTTATCCGCGCGTGTTTTCCGCCCGGCTCGATGACCGGCGCGCCTAAAATCAGCGCGATGAAAATCATCGAGGAACTGGAGCCCTACAAGCGCGGCATATACTCCGGCGCCATCGGTTACATGGGCTTCGACGGAAACTGCGATTTATCCGTCATTATCCGGACGCTGATTTTACTTGGCCAAAAAGGATATTTTCAAACCGGAGGGGCGGTCGTATGGGATTCCGATCCCAAAAAAGAATACGAGGAATGTTGGGATAAGGCGAGAGGAATTTTGAACGCTTTGGAAAAATTAAAATCGTAATTTTTCTAGCTTTTTTTCATGCTTTTCAGCATGTGAATGGAATACCCGCCAATCAATAAAATTACAATTATCATGATGGCCCATAACCACCCTTGACTCATCAAAAGAGGTTGGGTCAATTCGACGTGTTTTTCCATTTTCCATTCTTCGCCGACGGCCGCATTTTTTAATTTTTCAGGAATTTTTTCTTTGAAATAGACAACGTCGTATTGCGGCGACACATCGTCTTTACGTCCGTATACAAGATAATAATCCGCGCCGGGTTCTAACTCGCTTTTGAGATAGAAGTAGTTACCTAAAACTTTTACCGAATCGATTTTCAGCGGTTGATCGTTGCGGTTGATTATTTCTAATTTTAATTTATCCGTTTGAACGGTAGGAAAATTATAAATAACCGGTTCGATCGATGAAGCGATAAAATCGCCCGAGTAAGCCCAGTTTTCAATTTCACCATTGGTTGTTTTAATTATTCCTACCAAATAATACGCTTTGACGCGTCGATAAAAATCTTTCGACACGCCAAAGTTCATTCGAATTTCATTGACGGCAAATTTGCGTTCGAGCAAAATAACAGCCGAAGTAATCCGGTCTTTCCTATTTTCTTCTGTTTTTATATCCACAACCGGTGCGCTATAATAACTGCCTTCGCTTTTAGTATATTTGTAAACAACTGCTTGTTCCAATTCAACCGGTTTGGGAGAAGCTTTGAGCGTCAACCGAAAATAGGTATAATCCGATGGCGGAAAATCTAACGTAGTATACTGATACTCGACAAATTCATTGGTAAGGCGAACAATCCGTTGATTTTCGGCGACGGTCAGCCACTGTTTCTGATCAAAACTGCCTTCAACGTCAACTTTCCAGTCGAAATTTTTTTCAGCAAATTTTAATTCAATTCGATTGACTGTGTGCCGTTGCGCCTGCCGTAGAGTACAATATTGCCAGCCGTTTTGTTTGTCATAACTTTTATTGATAACGTCAAAGGGCAACGTATTCTTTTCAAGCGTTGACGCCATCGATTCGATGACGTAAGGCACTTCAGTTGTGTCGGAATTCGATAGCCGGTAAATACGAACGTCCTCCATTGACAGAGACATTTTGGCAAGAGTTTCCCCGTCGAGCCGAACCTCATACCAGTTTTTTTCAGTGATGTTTTCAAGGCGGCGTTTGTAGTCGTACCGATTCATCTGCGCAAAAGCCGCGCTTTGTAATAAAATCAGCAAAGCAAAAATCGTTTTACTTGTTTTCATCTTCCGCAAAAATTAAGTGTTTGAATTTTTGATATAGGAACGAAACCGTTAAAAGCAAGATGCCGAGTGCAATGAATAAAATAATTTTGTATCCGGTTGAGATATCGCCGAGATCGATCATATAAAGCTTGATCAGCGTGATGGCAAATAAAACAATCGCAAAAATCCGAAGCACTTTTCTGCGTTTCCAGATTCCATAACCGATGGTTGCCAATGAATACACGCCCCATAAAATCGAATACCCGATTCGGTATGACAGCTCTTCCATTTCGTAATGTTCTTCCGGATTGAGCAAAACGAGCCACGTCGTGAGTTCATTACTCAGCGCTGCAATAACGAGTAAGTTGACAAAAACGGGGAAGTAGCGCGCGTATTCCGGCAGGTGACGATTCAACATCTGTATCGTCAGATAAATTAATTCAGCGGCGAATAAATAACACAAGTAGCGGATTCCTATATGCATTGGTCCCGGCGGAAAATATCGCGTAAAGTCATTGATACCGATGTAACTGGTTCGCAGTTCGATCAAGGCTTCCAAAGTACCGAACAGCGCGACGAACAAGAAAAGAATATTCAACCCCAAAGCCGTCCAAACCAATCCTCGTACCGGCCAGCGCTTGTAAACCAATAAGGTCAGCACGGAAAGAAATACGAACGTGTAATTGATCAGCCAGATGTCTCTGAAATCATGAAGATCGTAATTATAAATCGTTCCTTCGATGGCCAGTTGTGTCGAATAATACAAATGATCCCAATATGCGCCAATTTCATTCAACATCGTAAAATAAGCAACGAAAACCGTTAGAATGGAAACCATGTAATTGCCGATTGTTGTCACCAATGATTTTTCGATTTCGGCATACAGGTATTTCGAATCGAAAGAATATTTCACTAGGCCGACGTACGACAACACAACGATCAATGAAGTTAAGAAATTTATATTCAGCATGAATCGCCAGTTTAACGAATCCTCCACGTTGTAGAAGTTGTACGCGGTTTCCCAATCCTGCATGAGACTTATAAAACTCAGGATTACGACCGCATAAGAAAGTCGTTCGTAAAAAAGGACTTTCTGAGTGCGCCCGATCCAGAAAAGCAAGAACGCTTCGATTCCCCAAATCAGCGTCACCCAATTGCCATTGAGCTGCACCGGAATCGCAATACTGATAAACGAAAGAACCAGACCGATTTGTAAATAAAAAAACCTTCGGTCGGTAAGATTGGCTTTGTAGGAATAAACCGTAAATGGAAAATGCAGTACAGCATTGGCGACTGTAAATAATCCGAGATAAAGACCATTATCAATTTTTTCAAAAATCGTATACCCGACTCCGTAATAAATAAAACTATTTAACGAGAGGATCACAACGTCTTTGATACCGAAAACTTCTTTCTTGATAAATTTGTACGCTACGGTCATTAAATAAAACATAACAAAAAACGCCAAACTGAAGCTGACGGCGATCGTCAAATGTTCATCTTGATTATACCGATCAAGAAACCACGCATTGAAGATCAGCCAGGTGAACGTAAAGGCGAGATAATTGAGCCACACCCAGTTGCGGCGAAACGCGAGGAACAAAATGCCAATATTGATGATCGTAACATACGACAAGAGGATGACCACTTTGCCTTCGCCTTCGCTCAGAAGAAAAGGAACAGCATACGCGCCGACGAGTCCATAAATTCCGATAATTTGCCGGTCGTAGATTGTTGCAGCAAAAACTGTAAAAGCGGTGAGCAGCACCATCAGAACAAACGCCAGGGCTTGTGGAATGAGCCCGTAGAAATCGTACGCTGCGAAAACCGAAAAATACAAAATAGCAATGCCGCCGCTGAGCAGTACGGCGCTGAAAGCATGGTATTTTTCTTTCATCCTGAATGCCAGTACGAGCACGGCGGCTCCGGAAGCCAGACCGATGACCACGCGTGTGAGAGGGTTGATCAGATCGTTGTCGATAGCATATTTTAAGAGAATTCCAAATCCCAAAACGAGAATGACAATGCCGATTTTGTTAATCACATTGCCGCCGATAAATTCTTCCATATTTTTTTTCGCCGGCGAGGGCGCGGCCGTTACGGCGGGCTTAGGCGGCACAGGCTTTGGAATTTCTGTTTTTTGTTCCTGCGATTGTACTACCGCCGGAACTTTGGTTTCAACTTTTGTCTCGGGCTGCGCGGTTTCTTTTTTGCGCAAAACTTCGAGTTCGGTTTTGACTTTACCTAATTCAGTTTGCGCGTTGATCAGAGTTGTCGTTATAAATTGTAACCGTTTTTCCAACGCTTCGATTTTTTCTTGTTCATTCATAGGTTTTTTAAACTGCGATTAATGTTTTCAAAAAAATTTCGGAATAAGAAATGCCGGATAAAATTAAGAATGGAATTAATGATAGGGTATTTGTTCCTGCCTCATACCAAGTTTAGGCAAATTCACGAAGAGGTGCAATCAGATTTTAGGAAAATAAATAAACCCGATCTCTCACGCATGAGAAACCGGGTGAAAAGCGAAGGTAGGGTCAACCTCCTCTTTTTTTGGAATTCTTATGAATTCGGATTAAGCCGTCTATTAACGCGAATCGTCAGGCTCGAGTAGCTGCGCGAGCAGCGAAAAATCATCAGAAAATGATCCTCGAATTGTGAATTCCCGATAAAATCGTATTCATCCGGATTTTCGGAATAATATTTGACTCCGAGCTGTCCGTTTTTCTCAATCGCTTTTTTTCTGATTTCGTTCTTTATAAAGTCGGCTGGGGACATGCCGGCAGGCTGGGTAAGTTTTTCCATTTAAGATGTGGTGGCAAGGTTGTTGATTGGGTCATTTTCAATCTACAAAAGATGGCAGGCATTAGCAAGAATTTGTAGTAACAAAAAAATTCTGGGGCAAAAAAATTGTGAATTGATAAACAAAAAACCCCAATTTCAAATAAAATTGGGGTCTAGTGTGTAGAAACTGAAACTGCTAAGAACTTTTTTTCCACTTGATCGTGCAGCCGATCGCTTTGGTGAAATTCGTCGCCGGTTTTTGGCCTTTGTTCAAAGCGTCGACGGCTAATTCGACATATTTATTTTTGGCCAGGGAGCCGTCTTCCGTATTGTCGTCGATGGCGCCGATGTAGGCCACTTCAAACTGCTCACCTTTTTTCTGAAGCAAATATACGTGCGGCGTACGCGTAGCGCCGAATGCTTTGGCAACTTCCTGCGTTTCGTCCATCACGTAAGCAAACGGATATTTTTTGTCGCGGGCGCGCTCGGCCATTTTGTCAAATGAATCGCCGGGCTGAACGTTCGGATCGTTGGGATTGATGGCGATCACAGGATAACCGGCGGACGCAAATTTATTATGCAGGTCGATGACGCGCTGTTCATACGCCTGCGCATACGGACAGGTATTGCAGGTGAATACAACGATAGCGCCTTTGGCGTCTTTCATATCTTTCAGCGATACAAACTTTCCGTCAACATTTTTCAGTTTGAAATCCTTGACGGCGTCGCCGACTTTGTAGCCGTCCTGCGCGCAGGCGATCACGGGAATCATTAACATAAGAAACATTAATCGTCTCATATTAATCTCCTTTCATGAGAGGTTTTATGATGGATTGCAATTCGTTTTGCGAGAATTGTTTTTCGTAAAATTGCCTGACGTTTTTTTTGCCATTGAGAATTAACGTTGCCGGAATCGCGCCCGACCATTCTTTACTGACTTTGTCAATATAGGCGTTGGCGTCGGGTTCGTCCAATAACCACACCGTCGAACGAATATTGTTTTTCTGCAAAAACGGCGCGACTTTTTTTTGCAACTGCGATTTGAAGTCGAGGCTCACTAAAATGACGCGCAATTTATCGGAACGATATTGCTCGCGGAGCGCTTCGAAATACGGCAATTCTTCGATACAGGGGCTGCACCACGTCGCCCAGAAATTGATCACATACGTCGTATCGTTGTTTTGG
>JABWBZ010000147.1 GCA_013359335.1 bacterium | reverse complement strand
ACTCTTCAATGCCTTCTTTAAACGAAACTGATTCTAATTCAAATTTTTGCTTGCCATAATCCGATAGCGCCCGTCTTAATCCCTTGACCGTTTTGCCATTCAAATTATCCCATGCAAAATCGTATGGGACATTATTCTTGCTCGCAGGAAATTCCGGCCAAAGATATTGCTTGAATTCATCCTGATTAATGCGAAGGCCGTCCAACACTTGAGCATCTTCGGCCGCTACCGCTTCCAGAACTTTTTCAGCTAAAGCATCAATCGAACCGCAGGAATTACTCAATTCGCGTTTCTCACAAGAAACAAGAAAAAGTATTTGAAAAAACACAAAGATCGTTAGGTATTTCATCGCATTTTAAAAAATGCGGATGCAGGCTGCTGCAAAACAACCTGCATCCATAAGTTTTATAATTATTGTTTAGCCCAAGTCGTCCAATTAGTTAACCAGTTGGTCGTTGAATTGAATGCACCGATATACGTTGCGGCCACGTCAAAGAAACCGTCATTCGGAGGCGTATCACCCGTTACCGTTGCAGTCGGACGTGGATCAGGCATGTTGCCATCCATAGGATTGGCGTTGCCTGCAGTGGTTACTGCCGTGAAATTCGGATTTTGAACGCGGATATTCCATGAGTTGATGATCGAGCGTAATCCAAGCGTATCGTAATTTTGAGCGGTTGTCTTAAAAGCAACCTGATTAATGTGTTTTGCAGGATTGATAGCATTATTAAACATAATGATATTTTTCGCTGTTGCAGTTCCATTGGCGGCATTCGTACTATCCGCAGAACCGTCGAGTACTAAACCGATACGATTGAAATAAGCAACAATTCCGTTATTGGCATCATACCGTGTATTGCGACGCCAGTACATGCCTTCGCTGTTATCGTCGTTATTTTTGTCGTCAATGTCGTTCCCGCCGATAAAAGTGAAATTCCAGATTGTCGGTTTTGATATTGGCGTATTTCCACTACCACTTCCATCATTGTCCGCCTCCATTCCACGGTTCGCCAAAGCTTTATCTTGGATGCCAAAAACATGCTGTAGCTTAACTTGGGTACCGAAATCCGTATCGAACATGTCATCATCACAACCTGATGCAACCAAATATTTACCTTTGACAGTACCTCCAAACCATTCAAAACCGTCGTCCGCGATCATGTGTGATTGAATGTGATCTAAAACAGTATTACTTCCGACGGCATTAAATGTCCAACCGTTTACTTCGTTGTCGGGGGTAACTTTCGTCCCGCCAAATTCAACACGAACATAGTGAAATTCACCGCTGCTCATTGTGTCTCCGACCGACGAATTCAAAGTAAAAGAACCGAAGCCAGGACCGTAGCTTCCAGTATTGCCTTCGCCTATCCCGATGTCGCCAGGAACATTAATGTCAGCAACGCCATTCAATACAATGCCTCCCCAAAGACCACGCGTGCGGGTTCCAGCGGAACGTTCAGTCGTAAAAACAATCGGATTGTCTGCGGTTCCCATTGCGTAAATTTTACCGTTTGGCTTCGATACTGTACTGGCATTAGAAGCTGTTGCTCGAATAGTAAGAATTAAAGCTCCGGTGCCTTCTACCGCTTCAATGCGCGTGCCGGCGGGAATATTCAATATTGCGCCTGGGACTATTTGATAAGGCCCGCTGAGTTTATAAACAATATTGGGATTTAACGTGAGGGTTGTGGTAAGATTTCCAGATAATATCGCTGTTTGCGTCAGTGAAAAATTGGCGGTCGAAGTCTGGGTCGCTGTAACTGTAACATCGCTTGAATCAGGGGTATATCCATCTCGTTCAACTGCCACTGTATAGGCGCCTACAAAAACGCCAGTAAAACTATAATTACCGCTGGCATCAGTTACAGCCGTTCGCCCATTGCTGGCTGTCGTACCAATGATTTTGATTTCAGCATCCGCCAGGTTATTTCCTCCACCTGACACTGTTCCCGAAATTGTTCCTGTTTGCTCGCTGGTCGCAGCGATGGCCGTGTTTCCAACTTGTGTACTTGGATCATCTTGTTCAACGGTAACCGACGTTGTGGTGGTTACAAAATCGGTGCCTGAAAACGTCAATGTATAAGTTCCGACAGGAACCTCCGCGATAGAATATTTGCCATCGGCTCCGGTTGTATCAGATTTAGCAGGCGTCGTATTGATTGACACGACTATATTAGCAACAGGCTGGCTTGAACTGTTCACTACCGTTCCTGAAACGGTCGATCCATTCGGACCATCGTCCTTTTTATCATCGCTGCATCCAATCATTGCCAAATTAAATGCGAACAAGACCGTTAGCGATAGAATGGATAAGAATCTCATTGGAGTATTCTTTCTCATTTTTCCTCCGTGTGTTTTAAATGTTGGATTAAGATTGATTATTTGAGAATTTAAACTTTTTTGTTAACACGCTATTACGGCCTTGTTGCGATGACGTAATGATTTTTAAAAATCATAACTGATGGACGTGGAGAAACTCATGCCTGGTTTGTATTCATTCGTCACGAATTTTCCCATTTTGAAAACAACATTGTCGTTCAGAATGTTTTTCCAGTTAGCTTTGACTTTGACTTGTTTGCTCAGTTTTTGTGAAACCGTGAGATCCAATTGATTGTAGGGTTGTTCATACACGTCGTCGTAAATTTTCTCACCATTGTTAACCAATTTCGTACTGATCTCAGCGACGCGTTTTCCAAAAACGTTGTACGATAAATTCATCTCCGTGCGCGTATCGACATTAGCATAGTTCAGGCCAACGTTGATGATATAAGGAGATTGCCCCTGCATCGGACGCGATTCATTAGCCAGAAAATCCGGCGAAAAAAGCGTCGGTTCATCGCTGCCGAGCGTGTACACTTTGATTGCGTCATTCTGTTTGATCCGCGAGTAAATAAAAGACATATTGCTGGTAATGCTGAATTTTTTCAACGCGGAAAAAAGATGCGCCAGGCTTGCTCGCAGCTCAAGTTCTAAACCTAAATTGTTGGCGCTACCGCCGTTAACCGGAACAGGATCGCCGGTTTGATTGCCGGGATTAGGTAACAAAAATCTTTCAATTGGATTGGCAAAGTGTTTATAAAAAAAACTCGCGGCTAGAAGTTCGCCCGGATTCGGAAAGAATTCCCATCTTAAATCATAATTGGTAATATCGCTGGCTTTCAAGAACGGATTCCCATACGTGCTGCGGCGATAGTCATCATAGCGGAATGGCGCCAGTTCGCGGAATTGCGGACGGGCTTTCGTTTGACTGAAACCAAAGCGGACATTCATGCGATCGCTTAATCCGTAAATAAGATTGACCGCTGGAAACAAATCGTTGTCGCTAAATTTCGGAGACAAAGAATTATTTTGCGATCCGGATAGCGGATCAAACGACTTCAATGTCGTCTCAACATTTTCATAGCGAAACCCGCCAACAAATCGCAGTTGAGTGGTTACGGGAAAATCAGTCATGATATAGCCAGCGAAGAGATTTTCTTTGGCCGTGTATTCGTCGTTCGCTTGCGTGTTGTCTTCGAAATTCACCAGACCGTTGCCAATATTTGCGGATGAAAAAAGCAGCTCTGGCTCTTGAGTTCGTACCGCATCCTGAATATTGGAATACGCATAACGATACGCATCGAAGTCGCGATCTTTTTTACGATACAGCGTTCCCACTTTTAATTTGGATCCTTTGAGCATCGTCACCGGGAAACTCCAGTCGAAACCCGTGTTAATTTCTTTATCGATCATGTCGGAAAAGAAACGGGTGTTTTTCGATTGCCCCAGCGCTTCGTATTGATTGGAATTATTATTAAAAGTATAACCGGTTAATCGTGTGTCCGGTTCATTACGATCGGCTTGTGAGTAGGCAAAATGCCAATCGATTTTGCTGTTGAATAATTCTTTTATCTGATGTTCGCCCAATAGTTGTGACGATAACAATGCGCGTTGCTGATAACGCAAGCGAGTATAGCGAACGTCGCCGCCGGAACTAGCGTTCACGTAACCTTTTGTAATGCTGGCTTCGTCATCCGATTGAACGTTGTACACGCTTTTGAGGCTGATTTTATTGTTGGCATTAATCTTCGCATTCATATCCAGCAACGCACCCCACAAAACCGAATAACTGCCTTTTTCAGTTTTATAATCGTAAGCCGGTGTACCGTCCGCAATCGGAAAAAATTCAGTTTCGTTTCGTGTATTAAAATCGGCGCTGTAGGTCAACGAAACCAAATATCCGAAATTTGAATTCGAACCCACGCTATTGCCGAGCGACAAACTAAACCCGGTATTGTTGTTCACTTGATGGCCAATCGGCATCCAGATGTTTTGAAATTTATTATTATATCTCGCTTTGAGATCATTGGATGCGGTTCCATTAAAACTCGGAACGTTGGGACGTTTTCGTTGTCCATCGTCAAACCCTAAAAAATCCGTGCCGCTCCCTTGATAGCGGAGAATTTTCGAGAAAGACGCACGATTGATGCCGCTTGAAATACTTGCGGCCATATAAAATTGATCAGGAAATTCTTTCGTATTGATCTTGACAAGACCACCGGAAAAATCGGCGGCAATATCCGGATTATAGGTTTTAACCACGGTTACGTTCTGAATCGAACCGGAAGGAAAAATGTCCATTGGAATGATTTTTTTCTCGGGTTCGGTGCTTGGAATTTCAATACCGTTCAGTTGCGCATTGCTGTATCGTTCGCCGAGCCCGCGAACGTAAACAAATTTATTCCCGACGACCGTTAATCCCGTCACGCGTTTCAACGCATCACCGGCGCTTTTATCAGGTGTCTTGCTGATTTGCTCGCTCCCGATCGCATCGCTGACCACAACGGATTTTTTCTGCTGAACTAATAAAGCGCTTGAATTGGATAGATCCGCCTTAGCTTCGATGACAACTTCCTCGCCTTGAATCCCTTCCGGGTGCAAAGCGATATTGACCGTAACGACGCCATTCTCTACAACTTTTATTCCAGAAATAGTTTTTTTGTTGTAAGAAATGTAAGTCGCCATCAGACTGTATTCGCCGGCAGGAACTTTTTGGATAACAAAACCGCCGTTTAAGTCCGTGCTGGCCCCCATGGCGGTTCCGACAACTACGACATTACAACCGATCATCGGATCGCCGGTTTCAGCATCCAATACGGTGCCTACAATCTTGCCTTGCTTCGCAAAAGCCGCTGCCGACAGAATGATCGCCGCTAAAATAAATTGTAAAAACGTTGCAAGATTCATTTTATACCTATTAGGTTAATGATTTCCACGAGCTAGGTTCGACTCGCAATGATGCCCAATTATAGCAGAACATTGTTAACCTGAAATTAGACAAGCATTATATTTTGATTGTGATGTGTTATGGCTTCGTTAAATTTATTTAACAATCGGAAGGGAAAATGAAAAAAGGCTGCCTTGAAAGCAGCCTTTTTCAAAAAAAAATGTCTTCTAAAAAATTTATTCGGAATACAACGGAAATTTCACCGACATCTCTTTTATTTCTTTTTTGATTTTATTCAACGACGCCTCATCATCCGGATTTTTTAATGCTCTGTCGATAAAACCGCCGATCATTTTCATTTCCGTTTCTTTCATTCCGCGCGTCGTCAAAGCAGCCGTACCGATGCGGATACCGCTGGTCACGAACGGGCTTTGTTTGTCAAACGGCACCATGTTTTTGTTAACCGTAATGCCTGCATGTTCAAGCGCCAATTCCGCTTTTTTACCGGTAATATTTTTATTCGACAGATCGACGAGCATCAAGTGATTGTCGGTTCCGCCGGAAACAAGGTCGTAACCAAAACCCGTTAAAGTCGCGGCAAGTGTTTGAGCGTTTTTGACAACTTGTTTCGCATATTCTTTAAACGAAGGTTGAAGCGCTTCTTTGAAAGCAACGGCTTTGGCCGCAACAACATGCATCAAAGGCCCTCCTTGAATTCCGGGCATGACCATGCTATCGAGCACTTCCGACATCATTTTCACACGGCCGGTTTTCGGCGCGGTAATCCCAAGGCGATTTTCAAAATCTTTACCCATCAAAATTAATCCGGAACGCGGCCCGCGCAAAGTTTTATGCGTCGTCGTCGTCACGATATCGCAGTGCGGCAGTGGACTCGGATGAATGCCCGCTGCGATCAGTCCAGCCGGGTGCGCCATGTCCGATATTAAATACGCGCCGATTTCATTGGCAATTTCACGGAATTTTTCATACTCAAAAAATCTTGGGTACGCGCTTGCACCGGCGATAATTAATTTGGGTTTGTGTTCGCGGGCGATCTTAAACAGTTCATCGTAATCAAGTCTTCCGGTTTCCTTTTTGACGCCATAGGCAACAACTTTGTACATTTTGCCAGAAAAATTTACAGGACTGCCGTGTGTCAAGTGGCCTCCATGAGCGAGATTCATGCCCATGATCGTGTCGCCGGGTTGCAGCAAACTGAAATACACCGCCATATTAGCCTGACTGCCTGAGTGTGGCTGAACATTGGCATATTCGCATTGAAATAATTTTTTAGCACGGTCACGGGCAATATTTTCAACCACGTCGACAAATTCACATCCTCCGTAATAACGGTTGCCGGGATACCCTTCGGCATATTTATTGGTCATGACGCAGCCGACGGCATCCAGGATAGCCTGACTCACAAAATTTTCGGATGCAATCATCTCCAGCGTTGTATTCTGTCGCATTTTTTCATTAGTAATCGCTGCATATACATCTGGATCAAAGCCGGAAACCGCTTTCATAATATTTTTCCTCGTTTAAATCTTCATCGGTTTTTTCATTCGGAATCCAATCTAAGTATTCTGGGCATCACATTCAAAATAAAAAAAGCCCGAAACGCGTAGTTGCGTTCCGGGCTTAATTTCTTTACGAAATTTTATTAGTACTTGATAATAACTTCTTTTTCGTTGCCATCGGCATCTTTGAAGCGTACGCGAATTTCTTCTTTCAATTCGCCTTCATCCGGTATATCGCCTTCTTTGGTTTCTTCGACGATAACGCCGGCTCCGCTCGACTTACCGGTTTGACCGGCTCCGACGGTTCCGGTTTGACCGGTCGCTTTGTTCACGAGTTCAATGATACCTTCCAAGCCGATGATCGTTGTGCCGCCGTCTTTTTCCATTACCCAAAATTCCGTTCCCTTAACCGAAGCCACTGACGTCGGGGTTGCAACCTGGAACGAACCTTTTTGTTTGGATACTTTTACGAAAAGTTCGCCGACGTCCATAACCAATTGTTTGGAAATCGATTTGCCTTCGTAGGTTCCTTGAATTTTGAGGATCGAATTCGGTTTGACTTTCACGACGCTTTTATCATCGAGAAACATGACGGCTGCATAACCGTCTTTTTTGGTTTGCACTTCATCACCAGAGAATAATTTGGAACCTTTGGCCATTTTGGCCCAGCCTTTTTGCTGTTTGGCCTGAGTGTCGCCGACCGTCTTGACGACGATGGCAACGGCTTTTGCTTCATTGGCTTGTACGAAATACACGGAAGTGCCGATCACCATACACACAACCGTCACAGCCAATAGGAGCTTTACTAACATCGTTTTCATAACATTACTCCGCATAAATTTTTTATTATAATAAATTTTTTTCATCTTTAAAATTATGGCTTGATCGAAACTTTATAGGTTTTACCTTCGAGGCTTTTCACTTTGCCGCGCAATTCTTCAACGTTACCGGTTTTGCCATCGATTTCAATTCCGGTTGCAGAATATCCTTTCATAAGATCCTGCAAATTGCTTAAACCTGGAATCGTACTCAAAATGGCGATAATCTCTTGCGTATTCAGACCTGTATTGATACCGCCTTCTTTCACAGAGAAAACTGCAGTGTTGCTGTTGACGGTATTTTGAGTATTGGTGATCGGATCTCTTTGAAGCATCGATACACGGTACACATATTCGCCAAGCGCCAATCCAGGATTCCACGTTAAATTATTTTCTTGAACACCGGGCACCACCGGTCCGCCAGCCGTCGTCTGATACGAAGTCGTGTTATTGAAATTAATAACCATGCGTTGGGACGAAGTTC
This sequence comes from bacterium, assembly GCA_013359335.1. GTDB lineage: Bacteria > CLD3 > CLD3 > SB21 > SB21 > JABWBZ01. The sequence goes on along the minus strand of JABWBZ010000147.1, from coordinate 423 downwards.
TTAAAGCATCTTCATGGCTTTGGTTTGGTTTCAATTTGGCTACGGTTAAAATAAATTCATTGCCGCCAACGGCTGCCCATTGGAATAATGGCAGTGACGACGATTCACTTCCGTTTGCAGGGATAATCAAGTCAACCGTGGCGCCGGATAGAACTTCAGCCGTAATGCTTCCGCATGGTTGTAAGGCTGCAGGATCGGTACCCGCGCTGATGTCAAAAGAAAATGTTCCGCTCGGTAAGCCGCCCGAAAGCCTTTTCACGAAGTCTTTATTAATTTTTGCCTGATCGACATTAACCGAAGGATTCTTCAAGAAACTTGGAATATTATTACCGAGAAAATCATTGACACTGATAAAATGTCTGCCAGGAGGAACCGTTAATCCAGCGAACAACGGTGTGCGTAAAATCGATTCATTTCCCAAAC
>JABWBZ010000146.1 GCA_013359335.1 bacterium | reverse complement strand
CGCCGGATTTACCGTTCGGGTGAAAGCGAATATTTCCTTAACCGCCTCCCTTGCCGTCTCAAAGACATCAACGATCTTTTTATGGACACGGGCATGGGCGCCGATGCGTATTCCGTGATCGAATTGAAAATGGTCGAACAAATTCTGTCCGATAATACCGAGGATCGCCGCAAACTTTTCGAGGAAGCGGCCGGAATTACCAAATATAAAATACGCCGCCGCCAGACGTTTCGTAAGTTAGAAACAACCAAACTCGATCTGATGCGCGCCAATGATATCATTGCCGAGATCGAGAAAAAGGTCAATTCTCTCAAACGGCAAACCCAAAAAGCCAATCGCTACCAAAAACTTTCGACTCAGCTTAAATTCGAAGAAGTCCGCCTCGGTTTAAATGAATTTGATCATCTCAACGCCAAAATCGGCCCGCTCAGTGAAAAACTTCAGAATCTCGAACTTGTCGCCGAACAGTATCTCGGTGAGATCAATAAAAAAGAAGCCGACGTCGAGGAGATGAACGCCGTTTTGATCGGGCGCGAACAGAAACTGCGCGAAGCGCAATTGGCCCTCGAAGAGATCGACAAAAAAGTCAAAGCGATCGAAGAGGAAGTGCTGGTTTCCCGCGAACGTAAAAACAATCTCGAAGATTTGATTCGCCGCTATTCCGAAGAAAATGCGACGTTGGTTCAGCGAAAAGATTTACTCGCGTCCCGAATCGACGAACTGACTCAAGCCATCCAGGCTGCAGAAAAAAATTATTCCACGCTTCATCAGGATTTGGAAACCCAAAAGGCCGGCTATCAGACTTTCGAAGAATCACTCAATCAGCAAAAAACACAGTTGGAAAATTATCGCAAGGAACTGGTTCAACTCATCGACGAAACCGCCAAAAAGCGGAATGCATACCAACTGACTAAAAACAATATCCAAAATCTCGAACGTAAAATTGCCGAACTTGAAAAGGATATCGAAATTCAACAAACCGGTTCAGGCGATACGTTGACGCTTTTGGACGAACAAAATTATTCCCGCAAACAATTAACTTCAAAGATCGAGCAACTTCGCGCCGACGCCGAACAGCATCAGACGTTAACGGAAAATCATCGCCACACTCTGGAGCAATTGCGCTCGCGGAAGGCGGAAGCGGAAGCGGAAATCAAAAGTTTAAATGCACGCATTGCCATCGTTCAAAAAGCAATCGAAAACCACGAAGGTTTTCCTGGAAGCGTTCAATTTTTACTCAACGGAAAGACACCCGGAATTGACCGCACGGTTGCCGATATTCTTTCCACGGAAGACCGGTTCAAAAAAGCCTTGGAAGCGGCTCTGGGGGAAAGTTTTTCATTTTTGATCGGTACTTCGGCGTCCGGCGTACGGGAAGCTTTGGCGAAATTATCGTCATCGGATCACGGATACGCCACGTTTCTCAATCGCGAAAAATTACCGGCGGGCGATTCGCCAGCATCGCTGGATCACGCAAAAAACCAGATTATCGCTTTGGCCCCCGAGGTCGTTCACTCTAAAGATACTGCGTTAGTTCAACTTCTGCTTGGCGACGTGGCTTTCGTCGACGATTTCGATAAAGCAACCGCTTTGGCCGAACAATTTCCCACTTATCGTTTTGTCACGCTGAACGGCGAAATCGTCAAAGGTAATTACCTGATCAAGGGCAGCGGCAAACGTAAAACGTCCGGCAGCGTGATCGGCCAGCGGGAAACCCTGCAACAACTCCAGTCTCAAACGCAGCAACTCGAAAACGAACTCTCGACGATTCAACACCGCCTGACTGAAACTGAGCAGGCGCTGCAAACGGGCGCAGGTCATGCGTCTTCGCTCCAAACCGCGCTGCGCAATGCCGAGCAGGAATTGATCCAACTCGAAAAATCCATTTCCCAATTCGAATACGAGCAAAAACGCACCCGTGAAAACGTCAATAAAAATCAGGACAGCATTTCACAGGCCCGGCAGGAAAAAGAATTATTTCAGGCCACGCTCGACGAGATTGATCCGACTATTCATGAACTGGAGCAGCGTCGCACGGCGCTGGAAGTCAAAACACGCGAACTTGAATTTCAGTTAAATGAACTGGAAAAACAGCGTCGTGAAAAATTCGAAGCATTGAATCAAGTGCAATCGGCCGCGCTGCGCCTTGAAGGCGAATTGCAAAACCATCGGTCGGGTATTGAAAATGCTAAACAACAAATTCTGCTGAACGACGAGACGATTGCCCGCCATTCCGCCGAAAGCGCCGCCGCACAAGCGGAGATCGAACGGATCGGCCAAAGCGCTGCATCGCATGACGCCGCCTTGACTGAATTACTGCAAACGCGCGACGAAAGCGAGAAAACACGGGATTACGAAAACCAGGAAGTGGCCAAACTCCGCGAAAACGCATCCAAGATCGACGCCGATCTCAAACGTACGCGCCGCCAGCGGGATGAATTGATCAATTCACGCCACAGTCTCGAGCAGGATCACACGCAATTAAAATTCGAAATCCGCAATTTATGCGAGCGCATTCAGCGCGAATACGATTTCGACCTCACCAAAGACTCGTTCGAAAGTCTTGAAACCGGCGCCGCAACGGACGAAGAACCTGAGATGGAAGAAACCGACATGGCCGCGCAGCCGCAAACCGCTTCGGAATCCGTTCACGAAGAAAAATCCATCGACGATGTTTTAGACGATGATTTACCGGCGGAAAACCAGCCGGCTTCTTTTGATCCGCAGGCGGCCAAAACATTGATCGACGACATTCGCCGGAAAATCAAAATGCTCGGCCCCGTTAATATGGAAGCTTTCGCGGAGTTCAAAGTTGAAAAAGAACGATTGGATCTATTAGTCCAGCAACGCCAGGATTTGCTCGACGCGGAACAGCAGTTACTTCAGACCATCGAAACGATCAACACGACCGCTCAGAAACAATTCATGGAAGTGTTTGAAAAAATCCGTGAAAATTTCATTAAAATTTTTACCAGCTTATTCGACGCGAGTGAAGCCAATTTAGAATTGGCCAAAGATGAAGATCCGCTTGAAGCCAGTATCGATATCCTTGCGCGACCGACCGGCAAAAAAATTCAGCACATCGCCTTGCTCTCCGGCGGCGAAAAAACATTGACCGCGATTTCATTGCTGTTTGCGATTTATCTTGTCAAACCAAGCCCGTTCTGTATTCTGGATGAAGTAGACGCGCCGCTTGACGATACCAATATCGACAAATTTACCAAACTCCTCCGCGATTTCTCCAAAGACACTCAGTTCATCGTCGTCACGCATAACAAACGTACGATGGAAGCCGCCGCCAATATTTTCGGTATCACCATGCAGGAAGCCGGCGTATCCAAAGTCGTCTCCGTCAAATTCAGCAACCGCGGCGATAATACCGATACGGATGACATCGAAGAACTCATCCGCCGCAACCAAGTTGAAGAACTCAATCAGGAAATTAAAGACCCCCCATCCGCTCCTGCTAATAATTAATTCTCCGATGAAAGAACGTTCAGACTTGAGCGCATTATTTTTCAATGAGTAGTCATTTCGGATCCTGATTTATCGGGATTCGAAATCTGTTGTACATTTAACAGATTTCTCGCTCCGACTTACGTCGGAAGCTCGAAATGACTCCTTCAAAGAAATGCATCCTTTTTCTCTACGGGCCATCTCAAAAACATTTTTGCAAAGGCGTTACAACGAAGAGAATTTTTTAGCTTAGCAGCTTGGACGTCTCTTCGAGCAATTTCATTTTTGAAATCAGCTCTGACAATATTTTAGTGGACAGTGTGAGGGCAACTTTCTATATTTTCCTGACCCATACAATCGTGGCATGAACGATTTGAAAAAAAGAAAAGCCCGTGCGGCGGCGGCGGTTGAACTTTTAAAAAAAGAATTTCCTGCGGCGCGCTGCCGGTTGGCGTTCCACTCACCGCTGGAATTACTCGTCAAAACGATCTTGTCAGCACAATGTACCGATGAACGCGTGAACATAGTCGGTGAAACGTTGTTTCGCAAATACCGATCGGCGTCGGATTTTGCACAGGCGCCGCTGCATGAATTGGAAATGGACATTCGCCCGACAGGCTTTTTTCGCAATAAAGCGCGTAATATTCAATCGTGCTGCCGGCAACTGATCGAGCGTCATCGCGGCGAAGTGCCGTCCACTATGGACGAATTGACCGCATTACCCGGCGTTGGCCGTAAAACGGCGAATGTGATTCTCGGCACGATTTTCAATATTCCAGCGGTCGTGGTCGACACACACGTCATCCGCATCAGCCGGTTATTGAAACTGACCAACAACGCTGATCCTGAAAAAATCGAGTCCGATATCATGAATGTATTATCCGAAAAAGACTGGATTATTTTCGCTCATCTGATGTCGGAACATGGCCGAAAAACATGCATTGCAAGGCGCCCGGCCTGTCACACCTGCGTGATTGCCGAACATTGTCCGTCGTCCTTGTCTAAAACTAGAAAAAAATGATTGTTCGTTTCAGTACATGGTTTTTACTTTTTTTAATCGGCCTTATTCAACCGCTGGTCGCTCAGAAATTTTTTGTAAAAAATTATTCGACGTCCGACGGGCTTCCGCAAAATCAGGTATACTCGATTTTACAGGATGATTTAGGATTTATTTGGTTCGGCACTGCCGGCGGGCTCAGCCGTTATAATGGCCGGACATTTACTAACTATACCAAAGAACAAGGATTGATCAGCAACGTCATCCGTGACATTTATCAATCCAGCGACATGAATTTATGGCTAGCAACGGATGAAGGTATCAGTTGCTACTACACGCGCGAAGATTCTTTTGTTAATTATAATTACTCCGATGGCGTCGGAAAAGGCATTGTCAAAAGCATTATCGAAGACCGCGAAGGCAATTTATGGTTTGCAACAGCCAGCGGCCTGAGTTATCGCAGCCACACTACCCGAACATTCCGAACTATTACCGCTCAGGACGGACTTCCGTCGAATGTAACTTACTGCCTCTCCAAAGATTCGTCGGGGCGAATCATCGTTGGAACATTAGAAGGCGTTGCGTTTGTACAATTACTCCCTGACGATAAATTAGAAATTTCAACGCTCTCGATTCGTCACGGATTGATCCATAACCGTATCGAGGCTTTATGTTTCGACAGCCATCAACGGCTTTGGGTTGGAACACCGCTCGGACTAAGCCGCGTTGAGAAAAACAGGATTTCAAATTATCGTGCGGCGGACGGGCTTGCCTACAATTCCGTTCGTTCCGTCATCGAAGACAGCCGAGGCTACATCTGGATTGCTACGGAAAGAGGCATCAGCCGGGCGTCGGTGCAGGATGATCGCATCGTTTTTAAAAATTATACCGAACGCCATGGACTGGGCAGCGACCAGTTTTATACGGTGATGGAAGACCAGGAAAATAATTTTTGGTTCGGCACGTTTTCAAATGGCGCAAGTAAATTGATCTCGGACGAATTGGTTTCGTTTACTCAATCCGAAGGCCTGGCCGGCGAGGCTATTATTGCGTTGGCTGAAAATCGCAACGGCGAAATTTTGGCCGGCACGACCAACGGATTGTCGGTTTTGAAAGACTATGTGCTTCGATCGTACACATCGTCGGATGGACTCGGAGCGACGAATATCTGGGATATCGAAGTCGATTCACTCGGCATTGTCTGGCTCGGCACGTATACAGGCCTCAAAGCGTTTATTCCAAAAAATTATTTAGCACAGTATCCCAATTTATCTTCGGTCAGGCAAACTACGGCCCTGAACCTTATTTCCCGTTCCGAAAGCATCCAAGATTTTTTTTCAGTTAATCTTTCCAATCATCCCGCGCTAGCCGGCAATTGGATACCGGATATTTTTGTCGACTCCCGCGAACGCATCTGGTTTGTCAGCATGGATAAGGGCGTTGGATACATTCAATTGAAAACCGGCGGCAATCTTGATGTAAAATTATTTACGACGCACGACGGCTTGATCAATAATAACGGATGGTGCGTGTACGAAGACACGAAAGGCCGCATTTGGGTTGGCATGATCGGTGGCGGGCTCGCGTTGTTCAATGAAGCGACACAACGCTTCCATTGTTATACGCGGTCGGACGGGCTGGCGGACGATCTGGCATTGTCGCTGTGCGAAGATAATAGCGGCAATTTATGGATCGGCGGCGAACGAGGCGTAAGCATTTTGAAAATTGATAAAATTCCCCTGCTCGCAACCAATTTTAATATCCGCGACTTGGTGCGCTATTTTTCAAAAAAAGACGGACTGTCGGATAATACCGTCAATGCCATCGAACGCGATCCCGACGGTACTTTGTGGATCGGCACCAATAATGGTCTCAATCACGTGGACCCGGTAACCGGCAAAGTAATGAACGTCTACACCAAAAAACGCGGGCTGATCGACAATGAAATCAGTACGCATAACTCCTTGATCGTTACCAACAATATGATATGGATCGGCACCAGTTCGGGCATTACGCGCATGTCTACTCACAGCACACAATTAAAGTCGTTTCCGCCGCCGGCCGTGTATTTGACGCAGATGATCGCCGAAGATAAATCGCAGAAACAAACTGAAATACTTTCACGACGGGCGCTCGATCCGTTTCTCGCACCGAATGACTCCACTTTTTTCAGCCATCTTTTTTCCCCGGTGCAGCAGGAAATTGCGTACGAACAAAATAACGTCACGTTTGAATTCGTAGGATTATCATTCAAAGATGAGGCCGACGTCGTGTACCGTTATCGCCTGATCGGATTTGACAACGAATGGTCGGCTCCCAGCCGCGAGAACAAGATTCGTTATACTAATTTAAACAACGGCCGTTACGTCTTTGAAGTTATGGCGCAAAACGGATTCGGCATGTGGAATGAAAAACCGTTGTCGGTCCATTTTACGATTCGTACGCCGTTTTGGAAAAGCTGGTGGTTCGTCATGTTCATCCTGACGTTTATCGGTTTCAGCATCTACACCGTTTATCGTTTCCGGATCAGTCTGGTACACGAACGCACGGCCGAACTGGAACAAAAAGTTATTTACCGCACCAAAGAATTGATCAAAGAGAAAGAAAATGTCGAGCGGATTTTAATCGAACTCAAAGAAACCCAGATGCACTTGATTCACTCCGAAAAAATGGCATCGTTGGGCCAGTTAGTCGCCGGTGTCGCGCATGAGATCAATAATCCGATCGCATATGTCAAGGCGAATGTATCGTTACTCGAAAGAAAAGTCGACGACGTACAACGGATGTTCCATGCGTTCACCGATATTTTTGATTTTTACGAATCGTTTAAACATAACGGTGATTCCAAACACGCGCAGCTTGCACAAAAACTCGAAGACATCGACCGCATGATCGGGGAAACAAAATTTGAAAAATTTCTGGCGGAACTTCCCGACATTGTTTCCGAAATGCGCGACGGCGTTGAACGTACTCAGAAAATTGTCGAAGATCTGCGGAATTTTTCACGATTAGACGAATCGAACTATAAAGAAGTGTCCGTCAATGACAGCATCGAAAGCACGTTGAATATTTTAAAAAACGAATACAAAACGCGCGTCAATATCCACCGCGAGTACGGAAATCTTCCGCCGATTTACTGCAATCCGGGACACATCAACCAGGTACTGCTGAACTTATTGACCAACGCTTTCCAGGCCATTCAAAACCAAGGCGACGTGTGGATCAAAACGCTGTCGGGCACGAATAATATTCTCATTACGATCCGCGATAACGGCGTTGGAATTCCAAAAGAAATTCAAAGCAAAGTTTTCGATCCTTTTTTCACGACCAAACCGGTCGGAAGAGGCACCGGGCTCGGTCTTTCTATTTCACTTAAAATTATTGAAAATCACAAAGGCACGATTTTCTTTGAAAGCACGCCCGGCAAAGGAACGGAATTTAAAATTACGCTGCCGCTTCGGAAAACCGTCAGCGCCTAGCGGCAATTTAACTTGCCAAATGAAATTCCTTTTATTATCTTTGGCCAAGTTCTTGATGTGCCTCTTTCAGCCAATCATAAATTTGTCTGCCAATACTTAAATAATTTCATCTCGACTCAGCCGGGATAAAACTTTAAGGCTTAAAAATTCAAGGAGCTGCCATGGTAAAGAAAGCCTCCCTTCATTACGATGACAAGACGATGGATCTTCCCATCATCTCGGGCACCGAAAACGAACAAGCGATCGATATTTTAAAATTACGGTCGGAAACAGGATTGATCACAATGGATAGCGGTTACGGCAATACCGGAGCCTGTTCCAGCGCTATCACGTTTCTCGACGGCGAAAAAGGAATTCTCCGTTATCGCGGTTATACCATCCAGGATTTATGCGAGCATTCCAATTTTACCGAAGTCAGCTATTTATTGCTTCACGGCGAGTTGCCCACGCAAACGCAGTTAGATACTTTCAAGCGTAACATCACGCGTCACACGATGCTGCACGAGTCGCTGCGCAGTTTGTACGACGCTTATCCGCGCGATGCACATCCGATGGCTTTATTGTCGGCTGTCGTGTGCTCGCTCTC
>JABWBZ010000145.1 GCA_013359335.1 bacterium | reverse complement strand
GGAGTGGGCGGAAGCGCGCGGCGCCGACATCATCAGCAGTTCGGTGGGATATATTGACATGGACGCAGGCTCACTCCGAAGTTATGACTGGACGTGGATGTCTGGCGATTCGACCCTCATCACAAAGGCGGCCAATATGGGCGTCAGCCGTGGCCTTGTCATTGTCAATTCTGCGGGTAACGAAGGTTCTAACTCACAACACAATACCTTGGGAGCGCCATCGGACGGAGACAGCGTTATTGCTGTCGGCGCTGTGACTTCTTCGAAAACGCGCGCGGGGTTCAGTTCCGTCGGGCCAACCACGAAAGGACGAATCAAACCGGACTTGATGGCAATGGGGTTTAACGTAAAAACGGCAACATCGGTCAATCAAACCGGATACGAAATCAGTCAAGGTACATCATTTTCATGTCCGCTGGTTGCCGGCATGTGCGCGCAGATTTTATCGGCGCACCCCGATTGGACGCCGGCGCAAGTTCGTCTAGCCTTGATCCGTACGGCTGATCGTGCAAATAATCCGGATAATCAATACGGTTACGGCATCGCCAACGTACTGTCGGCTATTCATTATGAATTTTCAGCCGATACTGAGATCGTCATTCCGACTGAATTTGTTTTGCATCAAAATCATCCGAATCCTTTTAATCCGGGCACGGTCATCCGGTACGACGTGTTGGAAGCGGGAAAAGTTAAAATCGAAATTTATAATTCGCTCGGCCAAAAAGTGCGAACGGTTTTAAATGAGAACCGGCCTGCGCTGGCCAATCAAACGGCGGCGTGGGATGGAAAAGATGAACGCGGAAAATCCGTTGCGTCAGGAGTGTATTTCTATAGAATGACAACTAAAGGTTTTTCCAAAACTAAAAAAATGTTGCTACTGAGATAGGAGTGGGCGCATGAACATCGGTTTGGCTATGTTGGCGTCGGTTGCCGGTTTGGCGCTGGCATATTTGTTTTACGGGCGCCGCATTGCAAAAATTCTCGGGGTCAATAAAAATAATGCTACGCCGGCCGTTAGAAATCAAGACGGCGTTGATTTTGTACCGACGCGACCGGCGGTGTTGCTGGGCCATCATTTTGCGTCCATTGCGGCGGCAGGGCCGATTGTCGGGCCGACGTTGGCATTGCTGTACGGATTTCTTCCGACGTGGCTTTGGATTCTTATCGGCGTTACATTTATTGGCGCCGTTCACGATTTTTCTGCGTTGTTTGTCAGCGTGCGCGAAGAAGGGCGTTCCATTGCCGAAATTGCCAAAAAAACGCTGGGCAAAACCGGTTTTTTATTTTTTATTTTATTTGCCATCCTGCTGTGTATTTTAGTTTGCGCGGCGTTTCTTCAATTAACGGCCGTGTCGCTGACATCGTTGTATCCCCTGAAGGAATTTGGATTACCCGAAGATCAATCCATTCTTAAAACCGTGGTGGAAGGCGGCGTTTTGAAAGGCGTCATCGGAGGCATCGCTTCGACGTCGGTTATCGTTATGACAGTTGTGGCTCCGGTAATCGGATATTTATTATATAAAAAAAATGCGAACCTCATTGCCATCAGTTTGCTGGCTTTTTTTGTTTGCATTGTATCGGTGTACATTGGTTTCGTCTGGCCGGTAACGTTGGACACCAAAATTTGGATGGCGATTATTTGCGCGTATTGTTTCATCGCGGGTTGGATTCCGGTCTGGATTGTTCTGCAGCCTCGTGATTTTACGAACGTGCAGTTGTTGTATTTCGGAATCATCGTGATGGTCGTGGGCATCGTGGCGTGCGGATTTGCAGGAGTGGTCATCGATGCGCCGGCTTTTAATTTTTCAACAGAAAGCCTGACCGCGATGGGCAATGTGTGGCCATTCCTTTTTGTGACGATCGCCTGCGGTTCGGTGTCCGGCGCGCACGCACTGATCGCGACGGGAACTACTTCCAAACAACTCGGCAACGAAAAACATGCGCCGATGATCGGCTATGGCGGCATGCTGTTGGAAGCTTTGCTTGGAATTTGCGTGACGTTGATTATTTTGGGAGGGTTGGGATACGCCGAATATCATGATATCGTTTGGCCGCATGATGAATTGGGCCATATCAAATCCGGCAATGCTCCGCTGGCTTTCGCCGTTGGCGTCGGCCATACGTTGCAGAAGGGCTTGCATATTCCGAGCGTATACGGAACGGTTTTCGGCATTTTACTGCTTGAAGGTTTTTTAGTCACGACGATTGATACGATTGTCCGTTTGACGCGCTATTTGTTCGAAGAATTGTGGCTGACGTTGTTTACAACTCCGCCGGCGATCATGCGAAATAAATTTTTCAATACGATTATTCCCGTTGCCGGTATGGCCGCGTTGGGATTCACGAATGCGTATACGTCGATCTGGCCGATATTCGGTTCCGCGAATCAATTGCTCGCCGCTCTGACTTTGACGGCCATTAGCGCATGGCTGATTCAAAAATCAAAACCATATTGGTTTGCTGCCATTCCGGCGCTGTTTATGTGCGCGACGACGCTCACATCGTTAGTTATTTTGGTTAATCGTTATATTGAAAAAAATAATTGGGCTTTAACGATTACCGATAGTATTTTGATTATATTGACGGTCGGCGTACTGGTCATGACGTTTCGCTATTTCTATAATCTTAGGAAAGAAATGGCCGGAAAAGCTGAATCCTGAAAAAATATTTTTCGTAGAAGTCTGATATGAAAAACTCATTGATCATTTTTTTTCTGATGTTTCAAGCGGCAGCGTTGTCCGGGCAGGTTGGCCTGCAAAGAAAAACGGCCGACAAATTGTACGATCAAGGCGACAATTATCACGCCATGCAGATGTACAAAAAAATGCTGGATCAAAATCCCAATGATCCGGAATTGAATTACAACGTCGGCAACACGCTCTATCGCATGCAAATGTACGATCAGGCTATGCAGTATTACGAGCGCGCTCTGACCAATGCCAACGATCAGCAACTTAAGTCGGATATTCAATATAACATGGCAAATTGCCTGTATAAATCAAAAAAAATAAAAGAAAGCATTGAAGGGTACAAACAGACGCTGCGTAAAAACCCGAACGACGCGGATGCGCGCTTTAATCTTGAATATGCGATGAAGCAGATTCAACAACCGCCGCCACCGCCGCAAAAAAATGATTCGGATGATTCATCAGCCAATAAAGACAAAGATTCTTCAAAGGATCAAAATCAGGATCAACAGCAGGATCAAAAGAATAATCAAAATAAAGAGCGGCAGGACCAGGAAAAAAACGATCAGCAACAACAAGCCCAGCAACAGGGGCTTAGTAAAAAAGAAGCTGAAAAGATTCTCGATGCGTTAAAAAATCAGGAACGCGATTACCAGAAAAAGCAAATTAAAGAGCGGGCAACCAACGAGCAAAAAACCGAAAAAGACTGGTAAGGAGCGCCATTGGAGTATTCGAATTTTGATCTGAGTTTTGCAGGCGGCCTTCTGCTATTCATCGTACTCAGCGCGGCCGCTGTTTTTTTTTCATACTGGACTTATAAAGAAACGATCCCGCCCGTTTCAAAATTTCGCCGGCGTTTTCTCGCAACGCTTCGGAGCCTTGCGCTGATTCTTTTATGGTTTATCCTCTTAGAGCCGGTTTTGCAGCTAACCCGCCACGAAGAAGAACGGCCGATTGTCGGCGTTTTGATCGATGCTTCGGAAAGCATGACGATCCGCGATCAGGGTTTTGATCGGAAGTCTTCCTTGCAGGCGATACTGTCTTCGGAAACAATCAAACAACTGGAATCGCAGAATGACGTGCGGTTCTTCAGTTTCGGCGATGATGTGCGGGAAATTGAACGGCAGAACCTCGACTCCATTCAATGGTCGGAATCGCTCACCGATATTGCTTCGGCTTTACAAAGATTGAAACAAAAAATGATCGGGAAAAATTTTGCATCAGTCATTCTGCTGACGGACGGACAATATAATATAGGAAGTAATCCCGTTACTGAAGCCGGTTTGATGGGCGTTCCGGTTTTTACCGTTGGATTCGGAAGTCCTGTCGAACCCAAAGATATTGTGGTCTCGCAGGTATTGACGAATGAAATTGCATACCTGAACAGTAAAATTCCAGTCGACGTCACCATTGCATCGTTCGGATTTAAAGGCAAACGGCTAACCGTGAATATTCTGCATGACAATAAAATTATAAAAACCCAAATGATCGAAGCCGGCGATGACGGATCGGTGATAACCGTTCCGTTTGAATTGGAGGCGGATGCCGAAGGTTTGCAAAAATATGCCGTATCGGTAGCGCCATTGAGCGGCGAATTGACTGACAAAAATAACACTAAATCTTTTTTTGTGAAAATTCTTAAAAATAAAATGAATGTGCTGTTGGTTTCCGGCGATCCGGGATCGGATCACAGTTTTCTTTACCAGACGCTTGTAGTGGATCCGAATATGGATGTCAACGCATTGATCGAAAAGAAAGACGGTACGTTTATTCAAACCGGTGAGCAGCAAAACAATGAACCGGATTGTTTTATTTTTAATAACTCATTCGTCGAAGTTCATAGAGAAAGGGTAAGATGAAAATTCAGAATTCAAGTACTGCAAAAGGAATAGTGGTCTTCTTAGTTCTTCTATTTCCGTATTGTATGGTCGATGCGAGACTGAATAGGATTCAAGAATTCCCTGATGTGAAAACCAGAAAGGCATACCTTTTACTTCAATCCCAAAATCTAAAACAATCTTGTGTTTTACAAGCAATCGAAATTCAATTAATTCAAGATTTTGGAATTACTCAAGGGAAAAAAAATTATTCGATTTCAATCTATCCTGAATATTTTTCTCTCCCCTTTATCCAAAAGTTTTACAGATTCACTACACTCCCACCACCCACTACTTCTCTTAGTTAAATAAATATACAATTTTTATTTTTCTTTAGAAGTTTCAGAAAAATAGAATTTAAGATTTTCAAGGAAAAAAGAAAATCTATGAGTTTGCTATATAGAAAAAAAGATATTTTAAATTATAAGGAGATCAATTAACATGAGAAATTTATATTTTCTCACTATACTTACCCTATTTTCACTAGGTTGCGGAACTACTCAACAATTGGATCTATACAACCCCTATCCGGATAAGCAGCTCATCTTGGACGGAACAAACGTTTCTTGTACCGATTCCTATGAAAGAAAACTCTGGTACATATTGTATGGGAATTACCAACTAAATCATATAAACACAAGAGAGCTTTTTCCTGTATTGGATTACACATACAAGATAGAGCAGGTAGCCACAGTTGGAGATAAAATCTTGTCTATATTTACCGGCTTATTTTTATCTGTGAGCAGAAAGACCTTAGTCGTAAAGACCTGTCAATCTGTTGCGAAACTACAAAAACCAGAAGTCGCTGAGCCTGATGAGGAAGAAGTCTCTACCCCGGAAAAAATAGACCCTAAGGTTGACTCCAAGATAGAAGAATTAGAAAAAGAAGTTTCATTTCTAAAAGGAAAAATTTCAGGCATAGAGACTACAGTGGGTTGGATGAATTCACCTTCTCAACACGAAACAAAAGATTCAGATACAAAACAACAAGCACACCATAGAGGAATGGGAGAGGAGAGTGAAGACACAACTTCTAAGATTTTGTCTATGCAACCAAAAGAAGTTTCTAGACATTCGTTTTTATTCAAAATCGGCTCATCTCAAATAGCCAAAAACGATAAAGCAAAAATCAAAAGTTTAAAAGAAATCTTTCAAAAACCATTTTCTAAGATTTTAGTTATAGGCTCTGCGGACTCTACTGGAAATTTTAAAAACAACTTAAATCTATCTTGGAGAAGGGCTGAAGCAGTTAGGAACGAAATTACAAAACTTGGAATTCCAAAGGATAGAATTATAATTTCAGGTGCAGGTGAAAATAAAGGAAGAGAGTCGTCTGCAGATGAAAGTTTAAGAAGAGTGGACATCTATTTAGTGCAAGGAGGAGAGTAATGAAAAAGTTAATTTTTAGCGTATTTTTTGCAAGTCTCTTTATATTGAATTGTGGAGTTGCAATGGGTGCTCTTGGTCTGGATGACAGTGGCACCAATGATAAAAAAGACCTTCTCATGGGCGTTCTTGGGCTGGCTTTAGCTTCGGGAAGTTCTTCAAGTAATTTGGAAATAGACACAACTGTTCCCGGATCATGGGAAGAGGGAGTGAGTATTCGACCGATTATTTATGTTAAGTTCAAGACTGACTTGGATTCTAGTACGATTACTACAGATAACATTAAGTTAATGGAAGGTGCTACAGAGTTTGGAATTAGTTTAAAAGCTCAATCTACAAATTCTATCTTAATTACTCCAGTCGGAGATTTAAGAATCAACACTTCTTATACAGTGAAATTACTTACAGGGCTTAAAGACAGTAGTGGTTTGGCTTTGGGTGAAGAATACAATTGGAGTTTCACAACCTCCAGCTCAGAAGCTGACTCAGGTAGTGTAATTACTTTTGCCGGAAGTGGAACTGCCGGAAATGCAGATGGAACAGGAACTGCTGCGAGCTTTAATGGACCTCAGTATTTGGTAGGAGAGCTTTATGGTGCTTCTATTTTCATTACAGACACAGGGAACCACAGAATCCGAAAAATTGTTCTATCCAGTCAAGTAGTAACTACAGTTGCAGGCTCTACTTCCGGTTATACTGCAGGCACCGGAGTTGCAGCCAGATTCAACTCTCCAAAAGGAATATTTTTGGCTACGATAAGTGGAGTTACTTATTATTTTGTATCGGATAGCGGAAATAACGGAATCCGAAAAATGACCGCAGCCTATGTGGTTTCTAACACTTATGGAACAAATACAAATGCTGCAGGATTTGTGATAGCAAATAATTCTACTTCCCAAAGGTATAGAAACCCTGAGGGGTTTGCTGTAGATTTAGCGATTGGACACCAGTATATTGCAGATACAGGAAACCATTGTATTCGTAGAGCCAATTATGCAGGCCAAGGTGTAAGCAATTCGGCTTCGAATACTACTTGTTTTGCAGGTGCAAACCCTTCTGGTGGTATTGGAACGGCAGGATTTACAAATGGAGCAAACACCTTAGCCAGATTTAACAACCCGAAAGGATTGGCGGTAGATAATGATGGAAATATATATGTAGCGGATTCAGGAAACCATAGCATTAGAATCATCACTCCATCAGGAGTTGTGGGGACAATTGCAGGGAATGGAACTTCCGGTTATGCGAATGGGCTTGGGAGTGCAGCAAGGTTTAGCTCTCCTGCGGGGATTGTATCGGATGGAGCCAACACACTGTATGTAACAGATACAGGAAATTGTGCTATAAGAAAACTAACCCTATCCAGTGATAAGTCCACAGCTAACGTTTCAACATTTGCAGGTGCTAATACAGATGTAACTTCTGGAAATTGCAGCTTGGTAAATGGTACAAGATTGACCTCCAGATTCAACTCACCAAAAGGTTTGTGGAGAGATTCCAACGGGAATTTATATATCACCGATACCGGAAACAACGTAATACGGAAAATATCTCCTTAATTTAAGATAGCAACTCTTTGGCCTTTAGTTTTGTTTCACTTAAAGGCCGTCTTTTTGAAAAGGAGGTTTTTATGAAGGTTGGGTTAATGGGTTTTGGAAAAACCGGGAAGGCTGTTGCTTCAGTAATTTTAAAAAATGAGAAAATGAAATTAGAATGGGTGATTCGTAAGTCTGAAATTTTAGAACAACGCTCTGTCTCAGAATTTTTAGGAGAAAATATAGAAGACCAAGGAAGAATTTATTCAATTCAAAAAATTAGAATATCAAAATTATTAGACGAGCACCCTGTAGATGTAATCATAGATTTTTCATCTGAAGAAGGAATTCATTATTATGGAGAAGAGGCTGTAAAAAGAAAGATAAAAATCATAAGTGCAGTATCACACTACGACAATAAAATTATTCAAAAGTTAAAAAACTATTCTAAAAAAACGGCAGTATTTTGGTCTCCAAATATTACAATTGGAGTAAACTATTTAATCATAGCTACAAAGTTCTTAAGGAAAATTGCTCCGGATATTGACATGGTTATTTTAGAAGAGCACTTTAAAGAAAAGTTAGAAGTGTCAGGGACTGCAAAAGTGATTGCCGAGAATTTGAATATAGATCATACAGAAATTAAATCCACTAGAGCTGGAGGAATTATTGGAAAGCATGAGATTATATGTGGTTTTCCATTTCAAACGGTCAGACTTACTCATGAATCTATTGCGAGAGAGGCTTTTGGGAACGGGGTAGTTTTTGTTGCTGAAAATTTAGAAGAGAAGACAAAGGGTTTCTTTTCATTTGAAGAGCTTTTGTTGCCATATTTTTCAGATAGATACAATTAGTTAAAAAACTTTTACGATGATTAAAGTAATATCATCTTCTTGAATCGAATCTTCTGTAAACTCTCTGGATGAATTATAAATCAGTTCTACGATTTCTTTTGCGTTTAGGTTTCGATTGTCATGCAAAATTTTAACGGTATTTTCAAATCCATGCACACCTTCAAAAACAGGAACACCCGCTTTTATTTTGGCTCGTAAGTTATCACGCAATTCGTGAG
>JABWBZ010000144.1 GCA_013359335.1 bacterium | reverse complement strand
TTATTGATTGCAAGATAAATCAGCAACGACGCGACGCCCAACATTCCGACCTCGCCCCACGTCAATTGCCAGAATCCCATACCCTCAATAAATTTGTGAAAGTGTTCGATCATTTATGATCCAAACTAACTTGTGAATTGAAAATTGAAAATTGATAATTGTCAATTTTTAATTTTCAATTCGATTGATCTCATTATTCAAACGTCAACAAAACTTGTCCTGCCGTAATTGTATCGGTTACTTTCACATGAATCGTTTTGATTTTACCGGTTTGCGGCGATGAAATGTTGGTTTTCATTTTCATGGCTTCGAGAATAAACAGAACTTCGTTTTCCTTGACTTCCTGACCTTCTTTTACCGGAATTTCCAAAACGACGCCATTGATCGGCGACGTCAGAGTTTTTTTGTCGGCTCCCTTGGCGGATTTAGCGGGTTTGGGTTTTGGAATCGCCGAGCTGTAACTGGACATGTTTAATTGAGCCGAAGGATGATACGTACGCGGCGTTTCCAGCGGTTCGTCGTCTTGCACGACTTCAACGTCGACGTCATAACGTTTGCCATTGACCGTGATCAGTAGTTTTTTCATGCGCTTATTTCCTTTTACTGATTAAATGCGAAGCCATGATGTTCAGGCGTCCGGTGACGGCCCAATTAGTTCCGGCCGCCTGATCGAGGAAATGAATTTTTTTGATAACGATGGGCTTTTTCATCATGGCCGTCGCCGCTGCTGCGATCACCGCCACCAATTCGTCATTGAGTTCATCCTCGCCCGGTTTGATTTCAATTGTTTCAGAATAATGGCGAATCCGGTAGGCATTGAATTTTTCGTCGAGAACTTTGAACAGCCAGATCATGGAGGCAAATGCGCTGAGCGATATCAAGACCCCACCCATTCCGACGATAAGCAGTAAAACCGATTCGATAAGTTTATCGATCATAAAGATTTTTGTTCGTTACAACGGAATGAGCCCGTGTTTTTTCTGCGGACGCAGGTCGCGTTTATTGCGCAGCGATTCGAGCGCCACGCTCAAATACGTACGGGTTTGTTTGGGTTCGATCACGGCGTCGACCAATCCCTTCGAAGCCGCGACGTACGGCGTTTCGAATTGCTCTTTGTATTGTTCGATCAATTCTTTTCTTTTGGCTTTCGGATCGGCGGCCGATTTGATATCGTTTTTGAATAGTACGCTGACGGCGCCTTCAGCGCCCATCACGGCAATTTCCGCCGTCGGCCAGGCCGCGACGCGATCCGCGCCAAGGCTTTTTGCGGACATCGCGAGATATGCGCCACCGTAAGCTTTTCGTACGACTACGGAAATTTTTGGAACCGTCGCCGCCGAAAATGAAAATAACATTTTAGCGCCGTGGCGAATGATCCCGCCGAATTCCTGTTCGACGCCCGGTAAAAATCCGGGTACGTCGACAAATGAGATGAGCGGAATATTAAACGCATTACAAAAACGAATGAATCGTGACGATTTGTCCGAGGCATCGATGTCGATCGCGCCGAATTTTTCCATCGGCTGATTGGCCACGACTCCGACGACGCGTCCGTTGAGGCGGGCAAACGTGCAGATCATGTTGCGTGCGTAATGGCTGTGCACTTCGAAGAGCGTGCCGGGGTCGAATACTCGCTGCAGAATATCGTACATATTGTATGGCTCGCGCGAATCGTCGGGGACAATTCGATTCAATGATTCGTCTTCGATGAGCGTCAATTCCTCGCTCGGCAGCGACGGCGGATCTTCCGTGTTATTGGCCGGTAAATAGCTCAGCAATGTTTGCGCGATGGCAATGGCCTGATGATCGTTGTCGGCAATAAAATGAACATTACCGCTTTGCGAAGCTTGCGCGAATGCGCCTCCCAATTCTTCGGCGGAAATAATTTCGCCGGTGGCTTCTTTGATGACTTCAGGTCCGGCGATAAACATCTGGCCGGTATTTTTGACCATGATGATAAAATCCATGAGCGCGGGTGAATACGCGGCGCCGCCGGCGCACGGTCCGGCGATGATGGAAATCTGCGGTACGACGCCGGACAACAGCGTATTGTAGTAAAAAATCCGGCCGTAGCCGCGCAGCGAATCGACGCCTTCCTGGATACGTGCACCCCCACTGTCATTGATCGCGATATACGGCGCACCGGCCTTCAATGCCATATCCATGATTTGACAAATTTTCCACGCGTGAATACCGCCGACGCTTCCGCCCATGACGGTAAAATCCTGCGATGAAGTGTAAACGAGCCGTCCACGGATCGCGCCGACGCTCGTAACGACGCCGTCGCCCGGTAACTCTTTTTCATTCATACCAAACGCCGTAGCGTTGTGGTGGGCAAATTGATATAATTCTTCGTAAAAATTATTGTCGTACAAAATCTCCAACCGTTCGTGCGCTGTTAATTTGCCTGCCTGATGCTGTGCGTCAATGCGCTGCACGCCGCCGCCAAGTTTAGCCTTCCGGTTTTTTGAACGCAGTTCTTCGATTTTATCCTTGACTGTGGGCATAGATTTTCCATTCTGATGCGACTTTCACACCGCCCAAAAGGTACGGATACCACCGATGCTAAAAAATGATATTGGTCAGGAGTGGAACTGTCATAAGGGGTTGTATATAAAAAGAATAGCTAAAGTCAAAAGTTAAAAGTCAAAAAGCTTTTACTTTAAGTTTTGGCTTTTAACTTTTATCATGGAATTTGAGATTTTGAAATAATAGCTTCTCATCCAATCATTGCACAAACAAAATAATTCATGTCTGAAGAAACTCCTCATTCGCTGAGCGCGGGCGAAGCGCGTTTTGAATTTCTGCGTAAAAGAATCGGATTGATACTTTCGCCGATTGCATTGATTGTGATTCTGGCCAATCGGTTTGAAAACCTGACGCCGGAAGCGCACGCATTGGCGGCCATCGTCGTCTGCATTATGGTTTTGTGGATGACGGAAGCGTTACCGCTGGCCATCACCGGTTTAATGGCGCCGACGTTGATGGTGATTCTGGATGTCGCGCCCGCCGCAAAAGCGTTTTCGCCGTTTGCCGATCCGATCATGTTTCTATTCATCGGCGCGTTTATTCTTGCGCGCGCACTGAGTTATCACGAACTCGACCGAAGATTTGCGTACTGGGTTTTGACGCGCCCGTGGGTTGGAGAAAGCCCGTCGCGCATTTTGCTGGCGTACGGCGGCGTGTGTTGTTTTATTTCTATGTGGATTTCCAATACCGCCACGTGCGCGATGATGTTTCCCATCGGTCTCGCCATCATCACGTCGCTGAAAAAATCAAACAATCAATCGATTTCCGATCAATATGCCAGCGCCGTGATGTTGATGTGTGCTTTTGCAGCGAGTATCGGCGGGCTTGCGACGCCGGTCGGAACGCCGACCAATCTGATCGGACTGGGATTTATCCGGCGTGAATTGGGGGTCGAGATTCCGTTTTTCCAATGGATGACGTTCAGCATTCCGATCGTGATCGTGTTGTACCTGCTGCTGTTTGCGTATTTGAATTGGTTTTGTCCGGCTGGCATTTCAAAACTTTCAGGCATCCGCGAATGGATGTTTCGCGAACGCGCGCAATTCGGTTCATTGACAGCCGGTCAAAGAAATACGCTGATTGCTTGCGGAGTGACGGTTATTCTCTGGATTACGCCGGGAATCCTCGCGCTGGCATTGGGCGATCATCACGCGGCGACAAAAACATTTTCAAAACTTGTTCCTGAAAGCGTAGCCGCTTTGATCGGAACGTGTCTGCTGTTCTTACTGCCGGTGGATTGGGCAAAACAAAAATTTACGATTCCCGTTCGCGAGGCTTTTGAAATTGACTGGGGTGTTTTAATGTTGTACGGCGGAGGAATCGCTTTAGGGCAGATGGTATTTGAAACGAAATTGGGGGAAATGCTCGGGCAAAGCCTGACGGGATGGGTTCCGGCCGCAGGAATTGGTTTGCTGGCCGTGTCCGCGCTGGTTGCAATTGTCACGTCGGAATTTACGTCCAACGTATCATCGGCAAATATGGTTGTGCCGGTGATTATTTTGCTGGCCGGAGCGAACGGCCTGCCCGCAGCGATTGCCGCGACGATGGCCGCGTCGCTGGGATTTATGCTGCCAATTTCCACACCGACAAATGCCATCGTCTACAGTTCCGGCTATATCCCGCTCGGACGCATGATTCGTTATGGAATTCTGCTCGACGTGATCGGGTGGATCGTGATTGTGTGCGGCGTGATGTTAATGGTGTGAATACTTTGCCTTGATATTGTAAACGTGTTTAGGTAAAATAAATTAAAATAACCCCTGCAAATGAATATGGAACTATCAACTCGTTTATTTCATGGTGATTGCCGAATTGAACTAAAAAAAATACCGGATCGATCTGTCGATTTGATCTTTACATCACCACCTTACGCAGACAGTCGCAAAAAAACTTACGGCGGGATTCATCCTAACAAATATGTGGAATGGTTTTTACCAATTTCTAAAGAACTGTTTCGTGTTTTAAAACCGACAGGAACATTTGTTCTGAACATAAAAGAGAAAGTTCAGGATGGAGAACGCCATACATATGTCCTAGAATTAATTCTTGAAATGCGAAAGCAAGGATGGTTATGGACAGAGGAATTTATTTGGCACAAAAAAAACTGTTATCCTGGAAAATGGCCAAATCGATTTAGGGATGCTTGGGAAAGGCTTCTACAGTTCAACAAAAGTAAGAAATTTCATATGTATCAAGAAGAAGTTATGGTTCCAATGGGAGAATGGGCCAGATCTCGGTTAAAAACTCTTAGTGAAACTGACAAAAAAAGAGATGATTCGAAAGTTGGCAGCGGTTTTGGAAAGAATATCTCAAATTGGTTAGAGCGCACAAAGGCTTATCCGACTAACGTCCTTCACCTCGCGACTGAATGCGGAAACCGAAATCACAGCGCTGTTTTTCCAGAATCATTGCCAGAATGGTTTATTAAATTATTTACAAAAGAAAGGGACGTTGTTTTAGACCCATTCATGGGTTCAGGGACGACAGTCAAAGTTGCTCACAAAATGGGGCGTAATTCAATTGGAATAGATATCATGCCTGATTACTATTATCTGGTAAAATCTGAGTTGGAAAAAACTAATCTTGTATTGCTAGAACAGGCTGGAGTTTATGCAGTTAAATCTAAATGATGTATTAAATTATGTTGAAGAAAATATTGGCTCATTCCATTCTTCACGTCTCGCAAGCCTTGATTCACTAAAGTTAGATAAAATACTCAAGAGAAAAAATCCATATCTCTATAAAGCAAAAAATATTCTTACAGCTCAGGATTTTGTAAAAAATTTGTTAGATGCACATCTTGCCTCCCAAGAAGAAACTGTTTTTGGCGGCTTTCTCGAAGGCTTAGCGATCTTTATTTGTGAGAAAGTATACGCTGGTAGAAAGAGTTCAGCAGAAGGAATTGATTTGGAGTTTGAAAAAGACAAAACCTTGTATGTTGTTTCAATTAAGTCCGGTCCAAATTGGGGAAACAGCCAACAAATAAAACGTATGCGAGATGCCTTTAATAAAGCCAAAAGAATATTGAATACTAATGCTAAATCAAAAAGTATTGTGGCGATCAATGGATGTTGCTACGGTTCTGAAAGTGTCAATAAGGGTGATTATTTCAAATTCTGTGGTCAAAAATTTTGGGAATTTATATCAGGTGATAATAATCTCTATATTCAAATTATTGAACCTTTAGGGCATAAAGCAAAAGAGAAAAACGAAGAATTTCAACACTCTTATGCAAAAGTGATAAATAAATTTACAGGCGAATTCTTGAACACTTTTTGTGAAAATGGAAGAATCAATTGGGAAGCCATTGTGAAATTTAATTCAGCTTCCACTCCAACCGTTAAGAAAAAATCTAAAAAATAATCACATTTCTCAAAAAGTCCATTTTCTATCGATATACCTTTTTTGGGTTATTTTATTGGGTACGAATAACCGTTATCTTCATATCTTGCTTACCGAGACTTTATGACCCGGGAGTCTTCATGCGGTATTTTCTTTTAATCACTTTCCTGACATGGTCTGCTTTCGGACAAACCATTCTGCCGACGCCCGCCAAAGAACGTTTATCCGGTTTTCAAAAGCGTTTAGACATGCAGTACAATTCGCTCGTGCGGCAAGTGCCGTTTCGTTCGATCGGGCCGACGATCATGAGCGGACGCGTGACGGACATCGACGCGTCGCCGGATGATCCCACGCATTTTTACGTCGCGTATGCTAGCGGCGGTTTGTGGAAGAGCCTAAACAATGGCATTTCATTTTCGCCGATTTTCGATTATGAGGCGTCGATAAGTATCGGCGATATTGCCGTGGATTGGAAACATGGCGAAACGATCTGGGTTGGGACGGGCGAAAATAATTCAAGCCGTTCGTCTTATTCCGGTACGGGCATTTACAAAAGCACCGATAGCGGAAAAACATGGATTTTCTGCGGCTTGGAGGAATCGCATCACATCGGACGCATTGTGATCCACCCGAAAGATCCGCA
Organism: bacterium; assembly: GCA_013359335.1. Classification (GTDB taxonomy): domain Bacteria; phylum CLD3; class CLD3; order SB21; family SB21; genus JABWBZ01. The sequence continues at coordinate 2,067 of JABWBZ010000144.1, read as the reverse complement.
GACATTGTGGGTGGCGGCTGCGGGACATCTTTATTCGTCCAATTCCGAGCGCGGCGTTTACAAAACCACCGACGGCGGGCTTTCGTGGAAACAGGTTCTGTTCATCGATGATACTACAGGCGCGATCGATCTTGTTGCCGATCCGAACGATCCGAATATTCTATACGCCGCGATGTGGCATCGTGAACGTTATTCGTGGGATATGATCGAAAGCGGCGCTACTTCCGGCATTTATAAAAGTACCGATGGCGGTGAAACATGGACTTGCCTGACCGTGGAAGGCAGCGGATTTCCGGCCGGCGACGGCATCGGACGCATCGGCATCGACGTCAGCCGAACACATTCGCAAACGCTCTACGCCATTTTGGATAATCAAAACCGCCGCCCGAAAGAATCGCAAGCCGATCACATTCTCACCAAAGAAACCTTGCGCACAATGAGCAAGGAAGATTTTTTGGAATTGAATAACGATCAGATCAATCGATTTCTCGATGACAATGGTTTTCCGGAATATTATCACGCGGACACGATCAAAGAATTGGTAACGTCCGATCAGATTCTCCCATCGGCCTTGGTGGAATTTCTCGAGGATGCGAACGCACTTCTTTTTGAAACGCCGGTGATCGGAATGGAAATTTATCGTTCCGACGATGGCGGTAAAACGTGGCGCCGCACGCACGAAAATTATCTCGAAGACACGTATTATTCATTCGGATATTATTTCGGCCAAATCCGGATCGCGCCGGATAATCCGGAAAAAATTTACGTGCTCGGCGTCCCGATCATCACGTCTGACGACGGCGGAAAATCATTCCGCTACATTGGCGGCGATAATGTGCACGTCGACCATCATGCGCTTTGGGTGAATCCGAATCGTAAAGGACATTTGATTCTCGGTAATGACGGCGGCGTTAATATTTCGTACGACGACGGCGCACATTGGTTCAAAGCCAACACGCCGCCGGTCGGGCAAGTGTACGCCATCGCCGTCGATATGGAAAAACCGTACAACGTGTACGCCGGCTTTCAGGACAATGGCGTGTGGTGGGGACCGAGTTCATACAAAGCCGGATATAGCTGGTATTCCGAAGGCAATTACCCGTATAAAGAAATTTATTCAGGTGATGGAATGCAGGTCGCCGTCGATACGCGCGACAATCAAACAATTTACGTCGGGTATCAATTCGGTTATTACACACGCATCAATAAAAAAACGCTCGAACAATTGTCGGTGAAACCCACGCACCGGCTTGGCGAACGTCCTTACCGGCACAATTGGCAAACGCCGATTTATCTTTCTCGCCATAATCAGGATATTTTTTACATCGGTTCGCATCGCCTGCACCGTTCGCTCGACCAGGGCAAAACGTTCGAAGTCCTTTCACCGGATCTCACCAAAGGCGGACGCTCCGGTGATGTGCCGTACGGCACGCTGACGGTTATCCGCGAGTCGCCGGTCAAATTCGGAATTATCTACACCGGAAGCGACGACGGATATATTCACATCACGAAAGACGGCGGGTACACGTGGACGCGCATTTCGGATAATTTGCCGCAGGATTTGTGGGTTAGTTCCATCGAAGCCTCGTACAAAGATACCGGCACGGTTTACGCTGCGCTCAATGGATATCGGTATGATAATTTTGAAGTGCATTTGTATATGTCACGTAATTTCGGAAAAAAATGGGAACGTATCGGGCTTGATTTACCATCCGAACCGGTCAATGTGATTCGCGAAGATCCGTTTAATCCCAATATTTTGTACGTCGGAACGGATCACGGCGTGTACGTGTCGCTCGATCGCGGAAAAACATTCATGGGCATGTTCAAGAATTTTCCGGCGGTTGCGGTGCACGATCTGATCATTCACCCTCGCGACCGTGAATTGGTGATAGGTACGCACGGACGTTCGGTTTTTATTGCGCCGGTCGATCACGTGGAAAAATTGACGAATGAACTGATCGAAAAGCCTCTTCATTGTTTTCCGATGCGAAGCATTGATTTCAACAAGAACTGGGGCAAAGCGCCGGACGGCTGGGGACAACCGGATGAAACAAAAATTCAAAT